>NZ_JAMZAP010000005.1:0-254364 GCF_024181785.1 Vibrio sp. Y42_MX_L11 | reverse complement strand
GTCCCCCTCTTTGGCCCATAGGCATCATGCGGTATTAGCCATCGTTTCCAATGGTTATCCCCCACATCAGGGCAATTTCCTAGGCATTACTCACCCGTCCGCCGCTCGACGCCGTTATCGTTCCCCGAAGGTTCAGATAACTCGTTTCCGCTCGACTTGCATGTGTTAGGCCTGCCGCCAGCGTTCAATCTGAGCCATGATCAAACTCTTCAATTTAAGATTTTGTCGGCTCAATGAATACTGAACATTACATAAAGTAATGTTTGAATTGACTGTGCTGAATCCGAAGATTCAATGGTCACTTCGTATCATTGAAACCTAATTTGAAGCCGAAGCTTCTAATTGGATTATCATCAACGAGTGCCCACACAGATTGATAGGTCTATATTGTTAAAGAGCTTGCTTCGTAAGCTTTGCTATCGAAGCGGAGGCGTATTCTAAGGAATTAACTTTCAGTGTCAAACACTTTTTTAAATTAATTTTTAGAAGCTTTTCTTTCGCCTTGTTGCCAACCGCTTTTGCGTTTCCGCTTTGCCCTGACAACGGAGGCGCATTATAGGGAGATGATTTTTCTTGGCAACCCCTTTTTAGAAAAAAAACTAAAAAAAAGCGTCGAGTGATTAAATCTCACTCAAACGCTTATTTTTAGCACTCAGTTGTTAACTTCAAGTAGCAAATAGGCAATCAGTATGTGTCTACCCAGCTCTCTTTAAAGCTGGTGATATCAAGATCCAGTGATTGCTCCGCTTCGATTTGCTCAATTGCCTCTAATTCTTTATTTACACTACTCATCGTCAATGTGTTGTTGTCTAACTCAAACACTTGTTGTTGCGTTGTGTAATAGAACTTAAGCGTAGTGAGCGCTTTTACATCGTCATTGCTCGCGGCTGCTTTAATGCTTTTTAGTTTACGAAATATTTTGTTGTGCAGTTGCTTGAGCTTCCAAACGTACAACACCTCTTCCATGTATGGCCGAGTTTTAATTTGATTCAATAAAGAGAGGGAAGTTGCGACTGCGAGAAGGACACCAATCAAATTCCAATGAAAGTTTCCCGTTGATTGTTCAGGTACGACTTCAGTGTTGCCAAACAAAACAATAAGCAAGGTACTAAAGGCAAGAGATGAGATAGCGAGCAACGCAACAAAACCGCCAATCACCAGGTTTACTTTCTTTTTATAAATGTCTTTATTTATCTTTTTGATTTCCATATACCGCTCCTAACAGGGTTGCCTCCTATTCTAACCAGCACACTCCGCACGACAATCGAAGCTTCGTAAGTAAGTTCACATTTACTATTAAACTCGCATCCCTTCCCTGCTTGGGTATATACTTCCGCGCATTCACTGTTCCTATATAGAGGCTAAATTCATGCGCTCTTTTGTTTTACGAGCTCGCGCGGCGCCAACGACCAGCAAAGCACTATTAGAAGGTGTTGGTAACGAGGCGCATACCGAGATCCTTGCTCATACCATGATGAACACCATGTTCGTGGCACAATCTCACCGTGAAGATGTGGTTGTCCACTTGGTATTAGAGAGCACGAAGGATTACTCGCGCACGATTACCATTCGTTCAAACGACATTACCAATATTGGTGGTTTTCACGAGTCAACGTTGATCGCTGCCGTTGCCCGTGCGTTAGACGCATCTGTTGGTATGGGTAAAGAGCAGCTTCGTGAAGTTGAACCCGGTATTACGGTTCGTACAGTGAGCTTTGAACGCTTGGTGCAAGAACTGGCGGAAGACCACCAACTTTATATGTTGGACAAGAAAGGCGAATTTGTTCGTGACGCAGAAATTGGTGAAAATCCATGTTTCTTACTAACCGATCACATTCCGATGCCAAAGAAGTCGTTCAACAGCTTGAAGCGCCTAGGTACTGAGAAAATCAGCCTTGGGCCTAAGATGCTGTTTGCTTCTCAGTGTGTAGTACTGATCCACAACGAACTGGATATCCGCGAATTCTAGTTATTCGCGTACACGTTGCTAGATGATGAAAGAGGACTCGATTGAGTCCTCTTTTTTGTTTCTGATTTTCTATACCGCGCTTATTTGCCGCCAATACTCAAGCGAGCAAAACGCACATCTGGCGCGAAGAAAGTGCGGCTATCATTAATAAGCTGGGTATCACCCACAGCTTCTACTTCTTGCAGCATCTTGTAGAAGTTACCTGCAACTGTAATTCCGCGCACAGGTTGAACACGTTGACCATCACGGCACAAGAAACCACTCGCACCAAATGAGAAATCACCACTGACAGCATCTGCACCAGAGTGAACCCCTTGCAGCTCCACTAATTCTAGGTATTCACCTGCTTTGACTTCTGACGCACTGCTGTTGCCTGTCGCAATCACTTTGTGATTCGCTGATACGTCTAAGCTCGATTTTGCACCGCGAGCGGCACTTGCTGTCGAGACTGCGCCCAAGTAACTTGCGGTCTGGCTGTTGTGTAGCAAGGTTTTCAACTCACCATTAGCAATCATCACATTATCTTGAGTAGCGAAGCCTTCACTATCAAAACTCGCGATTGCCATACCATTTGGCATGTAAGCCGCATCGGTAAAGGTGATCAGTTCACTTGCAACGCTTTGACCAAGCTTGTCACCCAGTGGCGAGATGCCTTTCATCGCACTCACACCAGAAAACGCACTGCCGAATGCACCAAACAGGCTGCTTAAAGCATTGATGTGGAAAATGGCCGGATAGTTACCTGTCGCAACCGGAGCGCCTTCAAGAAGATCGCGAGCAAGGTTGTAACCGCCTTCTATACAATAAGCTGGATCCAACTCATCAAAACGGCGACCTAGAGACATTCTTCCCGCCATCGACTGTTTGCCGTCTTTTTCAAACAGGGTATACGCGTAACAAGTGAACGATCGCTCGAAATGTTGACATAACGTACCTTGAGTATTCGCGATGATGAGCTGAGTTTCACCGTCACTGTAACCATTGTATGGTGAGCTTGAAGCGTGAGGCAGAGCCACAACACCTTGCTCAAGCGCAAGGGACAGTTCAATTTTCTCATCGACCGATGTGGTATCGTCTTGCGCAATTTCTGCAATATCAGTGGTGATTTGGCTGTTCACGCAACTAATGCTCTGATGTTCATCTTGCTTGGAAAAGCGAGCACTTTGCAGCGCGTTTGTGAGCATCAAATCTAAACTTGGTTGCTCTAGTGATTCAGAATAACTGGTCGCGACACGGGCATCTTTAATGACTCGAACACCCAGCACTTGGCTTGAGCTAACTTTGTACTCATCCAGCTTGCCTTGGTTTGCTTTCAGAGAAAAGCTGCTGTTGCAGTTTACAATGACGTCCGCTTCTGCGCCTTGACGCTTTGCTTCTGATAGGACGTAATCAACCGCATTAAGAAGTTGTTGTTCTTGGCTCATTAGTTACCGCCTCCTACCAGAATATTGTCCACTTTAAGGGTTGGTTGGCCGACTGTTGTAGGTACTGAGCCACTCACTGAACCACACATACCTGGAGCAAGTGCCATGTCCTTACCGACCATACTGATTTCTTTCAATACTTTAGGGCCCGTGCTGATAAGCGTTGCTGTTTTCAGAGGTTTGGTGATTTTGCCATTTTCAATGAGGTAAGCTTCACGAACAGCAAAGTTAAACTCGCCCGTTCCCGGTTGAACCGAGCCGCCGCCCATCTTCTTCGCATAGATACCACGTTCGATACCTGCCAGCATGTCGTCAAGTGAATGCTCGCCTTCTTCGATAAAGGTGTTACGCATCCGCGAGGTTGGTGCGAACTTGTAGTTCTGACGACGACCAGAACCCGTAGGCTCATAACCAGTCTTCATGCCACCCATTTTATCGACCATAAAGCTGGTTAGCTTACCATCTTTGATCAATTGAGTTCGCTGAGTCTTCATGCCTTCGTCATCAACATGAATCGAGCCCCATTCGTTGGTCATGGTGCCATCATCGACAGCATTCACTGCAGTGTGAGCAACCATTTCGCCCATTTTGTCGTGGAATACGGACGCTTTCTTCGCAACCGAAGTGGTTTCGAGTAAGTGACCACACGCTTCATGGAAGATAACGCCGCCAAAGCCGTTACCAATTACCACTGGCATTTCACCCGATGGACAAGCATCCGCGCCAAGTTTCACTAACGCTTGCTGCGCGATAGTTTGACCCAGCTCTTTCGCATCTATCTGCTCACTGAACTCCCAACCGGCAAGAGCGCCAGGACCTTCCATACCAGAAGACTGCTCATTACCTTTTTGAGCAACGGTGTTACCCGCCACACGAATGTAGTGACGCGTATCGTCTACATGCAAACCTTCTGAGTTGAAGATAGACACTTGCTGCTCGCGCTGAAGCACACTACCAATGAACTGGCTGATGTACTCACTTTCTGCACGCGCAGCTTGGTCAACTTTCAATAGAAACGCGATTTTTGAATCTAAGTTGGCATCCTGACTTAACGGCATGCGGCAACCGTGTTGGATTGGGTAGCGGTTCAAATTTAAAGAACCTGCTGACGCGATTTGTTCACGCTTGTCTTTTGCCGCAAGCAATGAGGTTACGCGTTTTAGCTCGGCTTCGTCCGTGCTATTGGTGTATCCATAAAGCACTTTGTGACCGAAGAAGAGGCGAATACCGATACCAAAATCAATCCCCGAATTGACCTTGTCCACCTCACCAGATGCGATCTGGACGGTGTTAGTTTGATGATGTTCAACGAATAGTTCAGCGAAATCAGCCCCTAAAAAGAGAGCATGATCGATCACTGACTTCGCTGTTGCAGAATTAAGCATGAAGTCTCCTTGCTCGATGATCGTCTTAGCCTTCCTAATTAACTGTCGAAAAGTTCAACAAAGTTAAATTGGCAACGCGGTAAATTTTAACAGTTTTTTAACCTTGTTTTGTGCTAATCCTTGCTTAACGAGACCACGATTATTTATTAAATATTCCAGGTTCAGCTCTTTCACCAGAGCGTTGCACTAGTAAATTCCACACGACGAACCATTTAGATGCTTACTCTATCACTCACCTCGCATAATTGAATACTCAATAATAATTACTCTCAAAAAACGTATCCCTTCTACAAGGGTCCTGCTATCATCCGAGCGAAATAGTCGGGGGGCCACGCGATAAGCGTTGGCTGAGATCGAGATTCGAGACCCGTTGAACCTGATTCAGTTAGCACTGACGTAGGGAACTATGCACACTTTGCCTTTCGCCGCTCCTCTTTGGCGAGCGAAACGATCGAACAATCGATCTATCCACAACGGTCAAAGTCAGTTCCTATACGTCTTGTAGTAGGAGCGACCATGACGCAGCAATCACAGCCATCTTTACACCAGGCACAATCACCTATAACCACCCCTGTTGTCTTAACCATCGCAGGCTCCGACAGCGGCGGCGGCGCAGGCATCCAAGCCGATATCAAAGCGATGTCCGCAACTGGCAGCTTCGCCTGCTCAGTGATTACCGCCATCACCTCACAAAACACGCAAGGCGTTTCTGCGATTTTCCCTATTCCTCTTGATCACGTTGAAAGCCAACTCGATGCAGTGTTTACCGATCTCAATATTGTGGCGGTAAAAGTCGGCATGCTGGCGGATTCGAACATCATTAAAGTCGTTGCTAACAAGATTAAGCAATACCAACCTAAACATCTTGTGATTGATCCCGTCATGGTCGCCACCAGCGGCGATTTGCTACTTGAGCAATCAGCAATCAGCACATTAAAAGAAGAACTAATTCCACTGGCAGACATCATCACTCCTAACCTGCCAGAAGGTGCAGCATTGACGGGTAAGCCAGTGCCTCAATCAGAATCTGAAATGAACGATATGATTACCGACCTTCGTGCACTTGGTGCCAAAGCTATTCTGCTCAAAGGCGGTCATCTTGAAGAAAATGAAAACAGCAACGATCTGCTGATCATGCAAAACAGTGCGGAGTCAATCAGCGCCAAGCGTTTTCCGACCAAAAACACCCACGGTACGGGCTGTACACTGTCTTCCGCCATTGCGTCTTACCTTAGTCAAGGCAACAACCTGCACAAAGCGGTGCACCTTGGTAAGCAGTACATCAGCCAAGCCATCGCTCATGCGGATGAATTGGAAGTGGGGAAAGGTCACGGACCAGTACATCACTTCTTTGCGGGTCATACCTATGTTCGCTAACGCGATTGGCATTCAGCTTTCCGACGCCAGTCTGCAATACAAAGACAGCCAAACACCGACTTTAGCGAAAGTGAACATGACCATTCCTATCGGTCAATGGACGGTATTACTCGGGCGAAGTGGCTGCGGGAAAACCACGATATTGCGTTACTTAGCTGGCCTACTGGATGACCAAGTTGACTGGCATGGCGAACTCATCACAACCGATGGCGCTGCACTGCATGACCGTGTCGCTTACATGGCTCAGCAGGATTTATTGCTACCGTGGCTTAACGTGCTGGATAACGTCTGCCTCAGCTCGCGCTTTTCTCACGCCAATCCAAATTCAGTGGATGAGAAGCAACGAGCTCTCAACTTGTTAGAGCACGTTGGGTTGGCAGATTACGCTTACGCCAAACCCGCTCAACTCTCCGGAGGTATGCGACAGCGCGTAGCCCTTGCTCGCACTCTGATGCAAGACAAACCTTTGGTTTTGATGGATGAACCTTTCTCGGCATTGGACGCCGTGACTCGCCACAAATTGCAAACGCTCTCTGCCGAGCTACTAAAGGACAAAACCGTTGTCTTGATTACGCACGACCCACAAGAAGCGGTGCGATTGTCATACCAACTCTATGTGTTGCAAGGCACGCCTGCTCAAGCGCAGCACTTGGTTGTTCCGGACTCCAAGCCACCAAGATCTCTCGATGGAGAGTGCGCAGCGCTACAGCAGGCGATTTTGGATCAGTTGGAGAAAGACTATGAGTGATATGACTCAGTACAACTCCGTTTCGGCGCGTATTAGTAAAAAGGAACGCGTAACTCATCCGGCGTTGCGTCTGCTGATCAGCGCAGCCGTGATCTTAGGTTTGTGGCAACTCATTGTAGTGGTGTTTGACATGCCAAGCTTCATCTTGCCTTCGCCAATTGAAGTATTGGATAGATTAGTCACTCGATACGACGTGCTACTCAAACACACTTGGGTAACGGCACAAGAGATCCTACTTGGCCTCGCACTCGGCTTATCGATGGGTTTGCTATTCGCTTTGCAAATGCTGATGTTCGAGCCGCTCAAACGCTGGCTATTGCCGATTCTTATCGCTAGCCAAGCCATTCCAGTATTTGCTATCGCGCCCGTGTTGATGCTGTGGCTCGGTTACGGCATCGCATCGAAAGTCGTCATGGCGGCGATCATCATCTTTTTCCCCGTCACGACATGTTGCTACGACGGTTTACGCAATACACCAACTGGTTACCTCGATCTTGCCAAAACCATGGGCGCATCGAAATGGCAATTACTGCGCCATATTCAACTACCTGCCGCCCTACCAACGTTAGCGTCTGGTATTCGCGTTGCCGTGGTTATTGCGCCGATTGGTGCCGTGGTCGGTGAATGGGTCGGCTCAAGTGAAGGCTTGGGCTATCTGATGCTCCAAGCTAACGCTCGCATGATCATTGATGAGATGTTTGCGGCGCTGTTTATCCTCGCCGCGCTGTCTATCGCACTCTATTTCACTACTGACAAATTACTGAAAAAAGCCATTCCCTGGGAAAACAAATAGGGAAAGAAAAAGGAAGAACCCCGTGAATAAAAACAAACTTATGAGCGCTGCTGCTCTGCTCGCTTCAGTGGTATCAACCAACGTGCTTGCTGCCGAAAAGGAGCTTACTTTAATGCTGGATTGGTTCGTTAACCCGAACCATGGCCCTATCGTGATCGCACAAGAGCGCGGCTACTTTAAACAGCAAGGTTTGAAGATCAATATCCAAGAACCCGCCGACCCAAGCACTCCACCCAAACTAGTTGCGGCTGGCAAAGTCGATATGGCGATTTCATACCAACCTAGCCTGACCATCGACGTAGCGGCTGGCTTGCCATTAATTCGCTCTGCGACCTTGATTGCTACTCCCCTCAACACATTGATGGTGTTGGATAACGGCAAGAACGACAACCTTGGCGACCTTAAAGGCAAGAAGATCGGTATTGCGATCGCAGGTAACGAAGAGGCGACAATCGGCACCATGCTTGCGCAGGAGAACGTGAAGTTTTCTGACGTGCAAATCATCAACGTCGGTTGGGCACTCTCTTCCTCTCTTGCCTCAGGGAAAGTAGACGCTATTTGGGGCGGCTTGCGTAACTTCGAAACCAACCAACTTGCGCTAGAAGGCTACAAAGCCAAAGCCTTCTTCCCAGAAGAGCACGGCGTACCAGCGTATGACGAACTGGTGTTTGTGGCGAATGCAAAAACCTACGACAAAGCGGCTATTAAAGCGTTCAACAAAGCGCTGGAGCAAGCGACCACTTACATCGTCAACCATCCTAAAGAGTCTTGGAAAGAGTTTGTCACTTACTCGCCAGACACGCTAAACAACGAGCTCAACCAACGCGCTTGGAATGACACGTTAACTCGTTTCGCGCTTCGTCCATCAGCAGTTGACCTAAAACGCTATGACGACTACGCCGAGTTCATGTACTCACAAAGAATCATCGAAACGCTACCAAAGGCGAAAGATTACGTACCGAGCTTTGACTAATTACGAGGCAGCCCCATTATGAAATACCAAGATTTGATCGACGCTTGCCGCCAAGATTGGCAAGAATACACTGAGCATGCCTTCGTGCAGCAATTAGCCAAAGGCACACTGGCTCAACCTTGTTTTCTACATTACTTGAAGCAAGATTTCTTATTCCTAAAACAGTACGCGCGAGCTTATGCGCTAGCAATCTACAAAGCACGTACGTTAGACGACATGCGCCGCGCACTACCAAGCGTACATGCGCTTTTAGATTCAGAGATTGCCCACCATGTTACCTACTGCGGTCAGTGGGGATTGACGGAATCTGATCTGGAAAACGAGCCGGAAGATTTTGGCACCGTAGCTTACACGCGCTACGTATTGGATGCGGGCATGACGGGCGACTTAGTTGACTTGTATGCCGCGCTCGCCCCTTGCTCCATCGGCTACGCCGCCATTGGTAAAATGCTGATTGAAGATGAAAACACGGTATACGAAGGCAACCCTTACGCAAGTTGGATTAACTTGTACGGCGGTGAAGAGTTCCAATCTGGCGTGGCAAGTGGGGCCGAACACTTTAACCAGCTACTGGCTGAAATCGACATCCACAGCCAGCGCGGTCAAAACCTGATTCAGGTCTTCAAAACCGCAACGCGTATGGAAGTGGCGTTTTGGCAACAAGGTCTAAACGCGCAATAAGGTTAATTGGAGAATCTCATGTTAGTAGAACAAATCACTCAAGCATTAACCGCAGTGCGTCAGCAAAAGCCTTTAGTCGTGAACATTACCAACTACGTGGTGATGAACAACACGGCGAACGCTTTGCTGGCTATCGGTGCTTCGCCTATCATGGCGCATTCAAAGCAAGAAATGGCGGAAATGATGTCGTTTGCTGGCGCTTTGGTGATCAACATCGGCACCCTAGACAGCGTTTGGACACCGCGCATGAGCTACGCCGTAGAGCAAGCCAACTCGAACGGTAAAATCGTTGTGCTCGACCCTGTCGGTTGCGGCGCAAGTTCACTGCGCACCGAAACCTCGCGCGAAATCGCCCGCCTTGCAAACAAGTTAATCATTCGTGGTAATGCTTCCGAAATCATTGCTCTCGCTGGTGAGCAAGCGCAAAGCAAAGGTGTAGATGCACTCGACAGTAGTGATGCGGCCCTTGGGGCGGCTCACTTCTTAGTTGAAGAATACGGAGCGAGCGTGGTGATCTCCGGCGAAACTGACTACATAGTGACAAAAGAGCAAACCGTACAGCTGAATAATGGTCACGAGATGATGCCATACGTAACCGGAATGGGCTGCACACTGACGGCACTGACTGGCGCTTTCGCAGCAATCGGCGACGAAACAGGCCTTGCTGCGGCAGCGGTGCTTGGCGTTGTGGGTGAAATTGCGGCTGAGCAAGCGCGAGGGCCAGGTAGCTTGCAAATGCATCTTTTGGATGAGCTTTACCAACTGGATGAAAAAACACTGGCAACACGTCTTACATTACAAGTGAGATAAATCGCTTCTCAATGCTTTAAACGCCTCTCACTCCAACGAAAGTGGGAGGCGAAAGGAAACACAATGAACGCCTATCGTTTGTATTTGGTCACCGACGACCAACAAGATTTATCCACTCTCAAACACGTTGTAAGAAAGGCGGTAGAAGGTGGGGTCACAATGGTACAGGTGCGCGAAAAACATGGTGACGTTCGTGCATTTATTGAACGAGCTCAAGCCGTGAAGACGATCCTTGAAGGCACTGGCGTCCCGTTAATCATCAATGATCGTGTTGATGTTGCCCTTGCCGTCGATGCCGATGGTGTTCACCTCGGGCAGTCAGACATGCCAGCAGAGATCGCTCGTCAATTGATTGGCCCAAACAAGATTCTCGGCTTATCGATTGAGACTGAAGATCAACTGGCAGAGGCGGATTCTCTGCCCATTGATTACATCGGCTTGAGTGCCATCTTCGCTACGCCAACCAAAACCAACACCAAAAAACACTGGGGTATAGAAGGTTTAAAAATGGCGCTGAACACCACGTCCTTACCAATCGTCGCTATTGGTGGCATCAACGAAACCAACATTCCTGTTCTGAGTGCGACAGGTGTACATGGTTTGGCTTTGGTTTCTGCCATTTGTCATGCAGAAAACCCAACCAAAGCAGCAGAGTACTTACTTTCTCTGATGGATTAAGACCCCAACGCTTAAGGATGAGCGCCTTTACCCTCCGGATAAATGTCATCAATTCATCACTCAACCTTCATTCTCTCGTCAAATTGACAAAGCGTTGATAAGTTTTTCACGCCAGATAACGTAAGATAAGCCCCTTATTTTCACGTGGTTGAATAACCCTCAATAAAAACAAAACGCTCTCAATGAAAACCAAAAAATATGGATTGATGATGCTCGCCTTGTTTGTTCTTGGCATCATCCCAATGTCGCTGTTTGGCTCTTATCACGATCTCACCTCACAGGTGCCTGAAAGTCTGGGTATTACTTTTACTTTGCTCACAGATTCTGCTGGTAGCAAAGGCTTTTTAATTACGTTAACACTGCTACTGCTTTCTTTATTTCGCTTTAAACCAAGTCGCATTGAGTGGATGCAAAAGCTCTCAATGTTAGGGCTGTTACTTGTGATTGGCTTTGCCAGCAAAACGGGGCTAAAACTGATGACAGAAAGCCCACGCCCGTACACGGAATTGCTCGCAGCAGAACAATTGATTGAAACACCAGAAACGTTTTATCAGTTGGATACAAAGCAGCAAGCCAACGTAATTAACCAGATTTCTGAACACGTCAGTGATTGGCGGACGCGCCATTGGCAAGGCGAGAAAGACTATTCTTTCCCGTCGGGCCATACGATTTTCGTTTCGATTTGTTTGGCTTTCTTTGGTGGGTTGTTCTTACAGAACAAGTGCTATATCTCTGCACTGTCATTGTGGATGTGGGGTATGAGCGTCGCATATAGCCGCTTATGGCTGGGCATGCATCGCCCTGAAGATTTAATAGGCTCAGTCTTGTTTGTCGCGATTGTATTTACTTTTCTCCCGACATTTCAGATTAAGAAACAGATGCCGTTTGTTTCTCTCGCTTCGCGCTAATGTGAACGATGACTAGATAAAAAAGAAGCCAGCGATTCGCTGGCTTCTTGCTTTCAAGCGCTACTTTTTTCTAGCCATTTTTTGGTGGTTCAAACGCTGTTAGTTCTAATTCTGGGCCAGTGTATTTTTCAATACGAACCAGTGCCGAGTTCGCCGCACAGCCGTTTGCAAGTCGAGAGGTCGGAATATCCAACGTTAACACGTTACAACCGCCGTTCTTACAAATGCCGGTTTTCGGATCCAAATCCGGCCAACCGCCTTCATGAATACACACTGAACCTTGCTTGATTCGGTCAGTCACTTCTGCGCCAACCAATACTTGGCCACGGTTGTTAAACGCACGAACTAGATCGCCAGTTTTAATACCACGCGCTTTCGCATCTTCAGGGTGAATCCAAATAGGTTCACGGTTTGCAATTGCGTACTCTTCGCGAATCTTCGCGTAGTTAAACTGGCTGTGTAAACGATGCGCTGCGTGCGCGGTCATTAGCTGCAACTCGCCATCTTTTGCATTGCCAGTGTACTCGGTTGGTGCCATCCACGTTGGGTGTGGAGGACAGTCTTCCAACTGGTAACCTTCAATCGTTTTCGAGAAGATTTCAATCTTACCACTTGGCGTACCTAGCGGGTTCATGATCGGGTCTTCACGGAAATCCGCGTAACGAACAAACTGTGCGTTCTTCTCGTTCCACTTCATCTCGATCAGTTGGTTATCTTCCCAGAACTTGCTGAAGTTCGGCATTGCTACGCGAGAGCCACGGCCACCTTGTTGCGCCACCTTGTAGAAGCCGTACAGCCATTCCATTTCAGTTTTACCTTCGGTGTACACATCACGTCCACCCGGTGCTAGCATCTCCGCCATGTCCGCGAATACATCGAAGTCATTACGCGCTTCACCTTGTGGCTCAACCACTTGCTTCATTGGCACCAAGTGTTGGTTACTGTAGTCACCCGTCATCGTTAAGTCGTTGCGCTCGAACGATGTGGTGATTGGTAGGACGATGTCCGCGTGCTTCGCAGCCGCTGTCCAGTAAGGTTCTGAAATCACGATCAGTTCAGGCTTTTGCCATGCTTTAATCAAGCGGTTGGTGTCTTGGTGGTGAGTAAAGTTCGCACCACCTGCCCACCAAATCATCTTGATATCTGGGAACGTCAGTTCATGACCGTTGTGATGGTAGGATTGACCTGGGTTTTCCAACGCCTCGACAATACGCGCCACAGGGAAGCTTTGCACCGCGCCAGATACCGCCCAGTCGTTACCCGCAGAAGAGCCGCCACCCAGTGATGCTGAAATCGCAGGAAGCACGCCAGCGTCACGAGCAGGGTTACCACCGTTTGAGTAGTGGTAAGAGAAACCAAAACCACCGCCCGGTAAGCCGATTTGACCCAACATCGTTGCCAGTGTAACCAGCATCCAGTGACGCTGTTCACCGTATTGTTGGCGCTGCATGCCCCAACCCGCCATCAGCATGGTGCGGTTTTTACTGAAGATGTCAGCTAAGAGCTCAAGTTGCTTCGCAGGTACGCCACAGATTTGCGATGCCCACTCCGCTGATTTTTCTACGCCGTCTTCTTCGCCCATCAGGTACGCTTCAAATTTGTCGTAACCAGCGGTGTATTTATCGAGGAAGGCTTTATCGTGCTTACCTTGTTTCACCAAGGTGTGTGCGATACCCATCATCATCGCTACGTCGGTCATTGGGTGAGGAGCAATCCACTCCGCATTCTCGCCAAAGAACTCGATGGTTTCAGAACGAATAGGGTCAATCGCAATAACCGTCTTGCCTGATTTTTTTAATTGATGGAAGAACTCAAGACCAGCACAGTCTGTTGAGCTCCACGCGATTTTTAGGGTGTTGATCGGGTTTAAGCCCCAAAGTACAACCACGTCGCTGTGCTCTAGTACCACTGGGTACGTGGTTTGTTGCTCGTACACTTCGATAGAGCCCACAACGTGCGGCATGATGATCTGCGCAGCACCCGTTGAGTAGTCACCCAAGTGGCCTGAATAGCCACCCGCCATGCTCATGTAACGTTGCAGCAAGGTTTGTGCTTTGTGCAGCACGCCACTTGAACGCCAGCCGTAAGAACCAGCAAACACAGAAGCTGGGCCATATTCTTTACGAATGCGCATGTGCTGCTCGTGGATCAGCTTGTAAGCCTCATCCCAAGACACACGCACAAACTCATCACTACCGCGCACACCTTCTGGCGACGATGGGTTTGCCAAGTAGCCTTTACGTACCATTGGGTACTTCACTCGCGCCTTGGTATGCACTTGGTCAGGCCCAGTAGTTTGTAGACTATTTGGTACAGTTTGTGGAAGAGCATTAGTAGTCGAAACCAACTTACCATCTTTCACTTCACATAACATTGGGCCCATGCGACCCGCTGTCAAAATGCCCTTGCCACGCTGGTTTGAAGACGCAACAGACATAGGTGCAAAAGAAGTAAATGCCATGGCGCCAGCCGCCATACCTGTGCCTTTTAGAAATCCACGACGGGTTAAATTAGTCATAATCTTATCCTTCTATTTATCGTTAGTGACCAACCACATCTTTCGCGTGGTGCTGGAAGAACTTAGTAAGAATTTCTAGGTTTTCGGCAGTGATGTCTGTTCGATCACCCATACTCTTCGCCACTGGTCCCCAAGCGTTCACTGTGAAGTGATTTGAAGGAATTTTCGCGTGACAAGTTGCACAATAAACGTTGTCTAGCTCTTCTGCGTATGACCAAACTGGGTCAAGTGTATCCACAACCGGAGAATCGATCGTGCCTGTTAGTGACACTGCGCGCCATTCGTTGCCGTAAACGTCGGCCTTAAACTCACCGCCCTCAAGAGCTTGCTGACCTTGCTCGGTTAGCGTTGCTACGATGGCACGTTGACCTTCACCCATGTACAGCACTTGCTCTGCGCCTTTCATTTGGAATGCGTCCAACTTAACAGTACGCTCATCACCTTCAGAGCTGATTACTTCTAACTTCGTCGTTGGGTTAATTTTACCCATCTCACCCATTGCGATTTCAGTCACAGGGTAAACGACTTTGGCACCAGGTGATGTTTTTGTGGTGAAGCTCATCAACGTTTCAAATGCCTTGCTGTCTAGCTCAGCTTCTGGTGCAAAGTGAGCAACGCCTTTGTGACAATCGATACACGTTTGATCGTTCGCTTTTGCGTACTCGTGCATTTTCGCTGCATCGCGAGATTGCTCAAATTCTTCCATCGCGTCAAAGTCGTGGCAAGAACGGCACGTTGCAGAGTCGTTTTCACGGAACTGCTCCCACACCATCTCCGCAAGCTCTTTGCGGTGCGCTTCGTATTTTTCTGGCGTGTCGATCTTGCCAGTCACGAACTCATGGTAGATGTCTTTCGATGCACGAATCTTCGTGATCAGGTAGTCCATCGGTTCTTGTGGGATGTGGCAATCAGAACACTCGGCACGAATGCCTTTCGCATTACTGAAGTGCACTGAGCCTTGGTACTCTTTGTAAGGGATTTCCATAGAGTGGCACGAGAGACAGAACTCAGTATCAGAGGTGTAATGCATCACCGCTGCAGTACCACCTAATGTTAACCAGCCCACACCAATGCCGGCAGCAACCAGCAGTGCAACATATCGTTTTTTTATTGACATAATTAGCAACACTTCCAAATAAAATGTAATTATAGATCGCAAAATACTACTTTATGGGTAGTTCTCTCTTGATCCACATCATTTCCGTGTTGCTCTATGTATCTCAAGTATGAAATTTCGTTATTTTCATCCCATAAATGAATATTCAGTAAGAATTCATTACCCAACCAGGCATTCACCACATAAATCACTTTTGTAAGTGCAACCGTTTGATTAAAGAGATAAGAGGATGAGAAACTGGCTCTCTACATAAATGCTGTAAGGACACGCATGTCAGTTTATATTGAGACTCACCGAAGCCGATTAAGACCTATCGAAGCCAGCGATTGGGAACTATTTCAGCGATTACATTCCGAACCAGAGATCATTGAGCTCTGTTTTGATCGCCCGAGCGAAAAACAAATAAAAGAAAAATTTGCTTCGCGATTATTACCATGGACACCAGACAGTCCGCACTGGCTTTGCCTCGTCATACTCGATAAGCAATCTGAACAACCGATTGGCGTCACAGGCCTTGCCATTGAAGAAGGTAACGCAGAGGTGGGTTACTTACTTTTGCCTGAATTTCATGGCCGACAGTTTGGAACAGAAACCCTTCAAGCGCTTCTAAATTGGGCGAGAGCAACACATGACATCGACCGCTTTTCCGCTACGGTCACTGAAGGGAATATTGCTTCAGAGCGTGTTCTCATGAAGTGCGGATTCGAGCTATCTGAAGTCATTCCTGACGCATACCAAATTGGCGACAAGCGTTACGCCGACAAAATCTACTCGCTACAAAAATAAGGATGTATTTTGAATAAAGTAGTCATCGTTACTGGCGCAAGCCGAGGCATTGGAGCCGCAACAGCGAAAAAACTGGCCGAGCAAGGCTATGCCGTGTGTGTTAATTACCGTGCGCAAAGTGAAGCAGCTCACCAAGTGGTCAGAGACATACAAGCAAATGGCGGAAAAGCGATCGCCGTTCAAGCAGATGTATCTGACGAGCAACAAGTGCTCTCCTTGTTTGATGAAACAGAACGTGAATTTGGTGCAGTGACGCACTTGGTCAACAACGTTGGCATTCTATTTACTCAGTCACCGTTGGCGGAAATCAGCTTGGAACGCTTTCAGAAAGTAATGAACACTAATGTAAATAGCTGCTTTCTCTGTTGTAGAGAAGCGGCGAAGCGATTCAGTACTGGTGGCGCAATTGTGAATGTTTCTTCTGGGGCATCACGCTCAGGCGCGCCATTTGAATATGTCGATTACGCCACATCAAAAGGCGCAATGGATACCTTAACCAAAGGGCTATCGCTTGAATTGGCAAACCGAAATATTCGCGTCAATGGCGTTCGACCTGGTTTCATTTATACCGATATGCACGCCGATGGTGGAGAACCAAACCGAGTGGATAGGCTCAGCCCTCAAATTCCACTGAAACGGGGCGGTACGGTAGAAGAAGTGGCGAATGCGATCGCTTGGCTACTCAGTGATGAAGCTTCTTATGTGACAGGCTCTTTTATCGATCTTTCAGGCGGTAAGTAAAATGGAAGTCAACATTCGACAAGCAACTCCTGACGATTTGGATGCAATTTTTGAATTAAACCTACAAATCAACGCACTGCATTTTGCCAACGCGCCTGAAGCTTTTGTAGCACCTTCGGAAGACGACCGAGCGTTCCTCACTCAGGCTCTCGAGAATGATGAACGCTTGTTTTTAGTCGCAGAACATGAAAAGGAGGTAGTCGGCTTTTTAACCGCGATGATAACTCAGAATGAAACCGTCAGCTTTCTGATCAAAGATCCTATTTGTCGAGTAGGAACGATTGTTGTCGATGAGGAGCAAAAGCAGCAGGGCATCGGTCGCCAACTGCTTGAGGCTTGTGAGCAATGGGCGCGCGATGCCAATGCTACACAAGTTCGATTAGAAGTGATGGAATTCAATCAACCAGCACAGCGGTTTTACGACAAGCAAGGTTTTAAAACTAACTCACGCATTATGCTGAAACATTTGTAACGATAACGACAATTAAGCGCTTTTCACGACTAAAGCCACCTAAATCGCATTTATCGATGCAATTTATCCCCTGATTTTAGAAAAGACGATATGATGTGCGGATAAAGGAGATTCGAACATGATTTATCTTTTCGATTGGGGGAACACCTTAATGGTGGATTTCCCTCACGCACAAGGAAAAATGTGCGATTGGGAACACGTAGAAACGATTCCTCTGGCCAAAGAAACACTGGCAACACTTTCCCAAAATCATGCTATTTACATTGCGACCAGTGCGTCTGATTCCAACATGGAAGAGATTCAGCGTGCATTCGTCCGCGTCGACTTAGACCAGTACTTAAATGGCTACTTTTGTTTTGCCAATCTCGGCATCGCTAAAAACCAACCTGAGTTTTATCTTACTATCGCAAAACAGCTAGGGGTTAACGTGAGTGAGTTAACTATGGTTGGCGACTTGCCTCATAAAGACATTTACCCTGCAATGCAAGCTGGCGTAAATACGATTTGGTTTAATCCAACAGGAGCCAATGCGCCAACCGATCCCATTCCGAATCAAATTCGCTGTTTATCTGAACTCGTACCTTAACCATCACTAACCTGCACTAATCAAGGAAGATGAATGCAAATCAGACCCATCCAGGTAAGCGATATCGAGCGCTTTACCGAACTGTGGAACCGAGTCTATGCCGAAGGTAAATACCTGCGCAGTCCGGCTCCAGATAAAGACACCCTGACCAATATTTTACGTCGCGTAGAACTTGAATCGATTCCTCAATTTGTTGCTTTGGACCATCACATTCTGGTTGGTAGTGTAGAGATTTTTCCTGCCGAACTATGCGGTTATGAAGGCAGTCAACTCACTAGCACTGGCATTTTAGGTATTCATATCGATAGAACATTCAGAGGAAAAGGGCTAGGTAAGCAGCTATTGTCTGTCGCACTTAAAAGTGCCTGGGAATATGGTTACGACACCATTGTACTTAATGTTTATAAGGACAACCTTGCCGCGATAGCGTTGTACGAACGATTTGGATTTGAACACCGTGGTGAACTAGGAGAAGTCACTCTCCCCAATGGCGAAGTGTTGATGAGTCAGAAGATGATGTTAAGCGCGCCTAACAACCCTCAGTAACGTGCCCTCGGACGATAGACTCTGTGGATGCTTGATTTACATAATAGAAATAGCATGCCTCTTCTGCCAAGGTATACCCTTGCGGCCAAATGTACACAACCCGATCAAGACCTGACTGGTCGACAAATTGATAATCGGGAATAGACACAAAGTGGGTACTGTTTGGGTGTTGCTGACCAATAATACAAAAGTCACTGCCTTTGCAGGGAACATCAATTTTGGACACGCCACTCTGCGGCAAATCGATTTCTAATAACGCGCCAATGCTATTGGCGCTCGCTTCTGGCATACCGCTTAAGGTTTTTACGTTCCTATCAATATAGTGGACTTGGTTTTGCTCGGCGGCATTGTCTATCGCCACTCGGGCGTTGAAAAATTTAAGCGCGGTACCCAATGACGAATTGGAACTGTGTAACATCGACGCATAGGCTTGGCGATGAATGTGGAGTAGTGTTGGCAACGCAGCCAAAGCGATGAAAGCCAAAGTGGCGAGCACTATGGTGATTTCCATCAGCGTAAATCCCTTTAATCTCACTTTTTTATCTCAGCAGAATGAATGGTCGTTTGCCTCACATCCATGTGAGACCTTGCCAATATATCGCTGATTTAAAAGGTTTAAAGCCCTAGTAGATGACAAACAAGAGTCATGGGCCAAAGTTGAGACCGCTCGCCAAGTTACTATGCAAACGCACACATTTATGTGTCAATTTTAGGACTTTATTTATCAATCACTTATTTACTGAAGTAGATTACCCGAGTAGTGGAACGTTATTACGAACAAGTCCGCGACGTACGTTAGTGCACATCTTCCCGAAACGACGGATCTCATCAAACTGCGGAATCACACCCCGCTCCATTGCCGACTCCCAATAAGTAACCTCTGAATCGACCATTTCTAATAATTTCTTTGGACAACCGATGCACTGCCCTTCCGGCCCACACACAAAGGTTTCCGGTTCGTAAATCGGTAGTTCAGCTTTTACTTGCTCGATGATATTACGCATCGCGGTCATTCGATCTGGCTTTAACGTCATCACTCTGCTCAACGGATTAAGATGAAGCAGAATTGTACTCACTGGCACGTGAATGTCCCTACCCAATTTAGGTATATTCTGTTTGAACCGATTTTTTTATCGTCAGATCTGGCTTTTTAACCACTAGATAGACCGCCGTGGCCGCCAATGCAAAGCCAGAAATGCCCATCCAATCAAACGACTCACCAAACGCGAGCCAAGCTTGAATCGCGGTTGTTGGCGGCACGAGGTAAAACACAGACGCCACACTCGAAGACGCGCCATTTCTCACCATGTACAGCAGCAGTAGGATAGCCACACAAGAGAGCACGACGACCAACCACAACACGGTCAAAATAAACTCCAGTTCCCACTGAACTTGCATGGTTTCAAACTGCATCGCAACAGGCAGAAACATGATGAGTGCGGCCAAATATTGCACCGTCGCACCACCAACCATATCCACCTGTTGGCAATGTTTCTTCTGATACAGCGTCCCTAACGTGATACCAACCAAAGACAGTAAACAGACTCCAATGGCTAAGAACTTATGTTGCTCAGACTGCCACTCCATGTTTCCCATCAGCACCATAGCGATGCCGACAAAGCCTAGAGCCAAACCCAGCCATTGCGAGGGTTTAAATTCCTCACGAACAAACACCACCAGCAAAGCCGCGGTTAAAATCGGCTGAATGCCCACCAACAACGAACTCAGCCCTGCAGGCATACCCAAATCAATAGCGAAATAAGTGCCGCCTAAATAGAAGCCATGGATCAACACACCCACCACACAGCTGTGCCAAAAATCGCTTCCTGTCGGCAACCTTCTACGCAATACCGCCACAAGAACCAAAAACAGTAAGACATTGAATGCCATACGGATAGAAAGTAGTGTCGCTGGCTCGGCATATTGCAAACCAAAACGCGCACCAACAAATCCAGAAGCCCAAAGGATGACAAATACAAAAGGGATGGCTCGGATTAACATGATCGCCTCACTCACGCTTGTTTTATGTTTTGAGATGCTGCTAATGTAATTAGGTACAGTGTTTTCAAAAAGTGACAGATGGAAGTGTTTTTATGGGTACAGATTTATTGGGAAGCGGTGAAGGGAATAAGTACCTCGTGGTGGAAAAACACCTCAAACAAGCCATCAATGGTGGCGTTTATCAAGCGGATGAACGACTGCCCTCCATTCGCTCGTTGAGCCAAGAATTAAGCGTCAGCAAAAACACCGTGATTCGTGCGTATCAAGAGTTGGAAGCGCAAAACTTGGTGTACTCGGTTCCCAAATCGGGTTATCGAGTGAAAATCGCCTTGCCGACCTCTCGCTCAATTCCAGATCCGACTCGCGTGGATTTGCTCTCGATCTGTAAAGAAATCCTCACGTACCCTGAATACCAAGAGCGTTTGCCCGCTGGCTCTGCCCATCCAAACATTGATTCCCCCGCGATCAAAAGCTTGTACGCCGAGATTGGCCGTCACAGCCGCCAGCAAACGCATGTACCGAGCCATTACCAGTTGCCACCCGGTGATCACCTCTTAATTAAACAACTGGCGAAAATCACGCAAGATTTGGGCACGCCAGCCAAGTTGGATGAAATCATGGTGACGCACGGCGCGCAACAAGCAATAAGCCTAGCGCTGCGCGCAACGACACAAAAAGGCGATATCGTCGCGGTGGAGTCTCCTTGTTATTTTGGCAACTTATTGATGCTCGAATCACTCGGCCTCCAAGTGGTGGAGATCCCGAGTTGCCCACGAGACGGTATGTGCCCCGAAGCCTTAGCAAAAGCAATGGCGACATGGGACATAAGAGCGATCATCGTAACACCAAACTTCACCAACCCTACAGGTGCCATGATGCCGTTAGAAAAGCGCCAGCAATTGCTCTTGGCGTCCGGCAATGTTCCTATTATCGAAGACGATGTGTTTGGCGGGTTAAGTTATAACAAGCCTTTGCCAAGCTTGAGGTTGCTCGATGACAAGCAACGCGTAATTTACGTGAATTCGTTATCCAAAACGCTCGATTCGCGTTTGAGAATTGGTTGGATGTTGGCGGGGCGATATCGAGATCAAATAGAGCAATATCTACTGTGTGAGAACATGGGCAGTTTGAACCTGATGCAGTCTGCCGTGGCAACGTTTCTAACGTCAGGCAAGTATCGAACGCATACTGCGCGAATGGGTCGGGTTTATCAAAACAACATGCGCCGATTTATCCAGATGCTTCATCAATACTTGGATGAATACGAATCTCTAAAAAATCGATACCAGATCAACGTCGTGCAAGGCTCGTTCTTGCTTTGGTTGCGCCTGCCCGAAAAAACGGACAGTTATGCGTTGTATCAAGCGTGCAATAAGCACAGAATCAGTCTACTTCCCGGCACCGTATTTGGCACTCAAGAGCAATATCGACATTGCGTACGCCTCAGCGTGGCAAACTTTGGTCATGAAACCGATTGGAGTCACGCGATGCAAACACTGGCAAAGTTGATAGCAAAGCATGTCTGTTAACTCGCTCTTGCTAAATGAACTTATGCCCACACACGCAAACAGGTAACAACAAAAAACTCCACGCAAAGGTGGAGTTTTCTCGTATCGTTATCGCCCTCAGTGCGACTTAATTTGCCACATTCTCGCGACGTTTTCGGCTAAATTAGCAACGTTGACGTCGGCCTCTTTCATGGCCTCAGATAAGCTCATCGCCCTTGGTACACAAGCAAACACCGCATCAATACCGCACTCATAGACCGCCTGATAGTTGTCGCCCACACAACCAGCCAATGCAACAACTGGTAAATCAAACTGCTTGGCCACCTGAGCAACTCCCATCGGCGTTTTGCCATGTGCGGTTTGATGATCGATTCGACCCTCGCCTGTGAATACAATATCCGCATCCGCAACATGCTGAGCAAGCTTGACCGTTTCAAGCACAATCTCAATTCCCGGTTGCAAACGTGCTGGCGTGTATCCGAGCAAGGCCGCCCCCATACCACCAGCAGCGCCCGCCCCTTCACGAGTCAGTACATGCTTACCCGTCGCTTGTTCCGTCAACTCGCCAAACTTGCGCAATGCGTTATCGAGCAGAGTGACGTCTAACGCTGTCGCTCCCTTTTGCGGGCCAAAGATAGCCGACGCGCCTTTGTTGCCACAGAGTGGGTTGTCAACATCGCATGCTACCAACACTTCACAAGTTGCTAAACGTGGGTCAAGACCAGAAATATCGATGGAGGCAAGCGCCGCTAACCCGCCTCCATTTGGGGTAATTGCATGACCAGATTCATCAAGAAACGTTACCCCCAACGCGGTCAACATGCCCACGCCACCATCATTAGTAGCGCTGCCGCCCAAACCAATGATTAAGCGTTGAATACCTCTGTCTAGCGCGTGTTTGATCAGCTGTCCGGTACCGATGCTGCTGGTCAGTTTTGGGTCGCGAGCGTCACTCGGTACAAGGTGCAGCCCACTGGCCTCCGCCATTTCAATAACCGCGGTTTCGCCATCACCGAGGATGCCATAAAACGCTTCAACATCATTCCCTAATGGCGCGGTCACCGTTGTAAAGACTTGTTCGCCTTGAGTTGCATCTATCAAAGATTGAACCGTGCCTTCGCCACCGTCTGCGACCGGAACTGTAACAAACTCGGCATCATGCCATACACGAGCAAGACCCGTTTTGATCGCCTCGCTCACTTGTTTGGCGGTTAAGCTTTCTTTAAATGAATCAGGTGCAATTACCACTTTCATACGTATTTCCAGAGACTTATAAGAGAACGAGACTCAAAATGTACACCAATGCCATTGCCGTGACACCTTGAACGAGCGTAGCCATGGTTTGCGCGCGGTACGCTAAGCCCACCGACATGCGGCTAAACTGCGAAACTACCCAGAAGAAGCTGTCGTTTGCATGAGAAACCGTCATCGCACCTGCACCGATCGCCATCACCGTTAATACGCGGCCCATTTCTGAATCTAGCCCCAATTGGGTAAGCATAGGCGCAACCAAAGCCGATGTGGTCACCAGTGCAACCGTTGACGACCCTTGCGCCGATTTTAGCGCAGCCGCAACGATAAATGGCATGAAAATACCCACGCCCAGCGCCGATAACGTCGTACCCAAGTATTCACCTAGCGGCGTTGCTTTTAATACCGCGCCAAATGCACCACCCGCACCGGTAATCAAAAGAATAGGCGCAGCAGCCGTAATACCTTGGCTGATTCGCTCGCCAAATTCTTCAATCTTGTTGTCTGATTTGAGTAGGCGAACAGAAAGGAACAGGCCAATCACCAACGCCGTTAGTGGCTGTCCTAAGAAAGTCAGAACATCAAACACAAAACCTTCGCCCAGCGGTAAGCTTGGGAATTTCGCGATAGAGCCAAAACAGATCAATAAGATTGGAACAAAAATAGGAGCAAATGCTTGGCTTGCCGTTGGTAATTTGCCGTAAGACGCTTTGAGTGCTTGCCAGTCATGCTGAATTTCCTCTGCTGCTTCAATGCCATCTGGTTCTACATGCTGGAATCGGTTCGACCACAACATACCCGCTAACGCCGCAACCGCTGCAACAAACACACCCACACCAATCACTAAACCAAGGTTAGATTCCAGTCCTAAGTTACCCGCAGCGGCAATCGGGCCAGGAGTTGGCGGCACAAACGTGTGCGTTGCGTATAGGCCAGTTGCCAACGCCACACTCATTGCAACGCTTGAGGTTTTTAAACGCTTCGCGAGTGATTCTTTGAGCGAGTTCAGAATGACAAAGCCTGAATCACAAAATACCGGAACAGAAACGATGTAACCGATGATGCTCATGGTCAATGTTGGGAAACGCTTACCCAGCACTTTGATGACCGTATCAGCCATGGTGATCGCCGCACCACTTTTTCCAAAATAACACCGATGATGGTACCTAAAACGATAACCAAGCCAATGTAACCAAGGATGCCGCCAAAGCCAGAAGCAATGGTTTTGGCAATGCTATCTGCCGGTAAGCCGTAAGCAAATGCCGCAAGGAACGCTGCGATGATCAGCGCTAAAAAGGGATGTAATTTGAATTTGGTGGTCGTGAGCACAATAAATGCGATCACCCCAAGCAGGATTAATATAAGGTTCATGATAACTCCATTTATTCTTATTTTGCTAAGCGAGTCCGTGTTGGCTCACTCAACATGTAGGGACGCATGAATTATTAATCGTTTGCTTTCGAATTCCTTTAGGCGGATCGACAAATGATGTGGTCAAAAAATGACGCGTATTGTGCAAATGCACAATATCACGACATTTTTGAGAGCCGAGTCGCAATATAAAGCTCCGCTAACCCCACAAAATTGGTGGTTGGCAACCCTGTTATCTCGGTGATTTTTTCTAATCGATAGCGCAGTGTGTTCCGGTGAATAAACAGCATTTTAGAGCACTCCGTCACATTGCCATTGCACTCAAACAATGCATCTAGGGTTTTCAGCAATTGCCCGGATTTGTCTTTCTCTTTCAACCGTTTCACGCCATCAATAATTTGTTCACCTTGCCAAATATCCGCCAACGGCGCCAACAGCACAGGCAAACGAAGTTCGTCGAACAGGTACTTACGTTTCTCTGGGTAGAACTGCTTGCCAATGGCTAATACCTGCTTCGCGCTTTGGTATGACAACGCGACATCTTTAGGCTCATTAAACAACTGCCCTAGCGCAATGTGAAACGTATGCGAATCGTGATCGCTTAAACGCGACATCAACTTATCAATGCGTTCACTTTCGATTTGGCTATCCCACTGCTTGGCGGAATGACACGGTTTCAGCACCACAATTTCATTCACTGAGACAATCGCAACTAGGTTGTTACGCTCTGGGTATTCAAGCAGCTCAACAATATTGCGCACACTCTTCATGCTTTTTGAGGCGGACGGCGTCGAGACTTCAATCACCGTTGCCACCCGTGGTTGAGTAATATCGATAGAAAGACGCATCGCCCAATCTTTCAGCTCTTCATCGGTCAATTTGCCATTGATCCAAGCCAGAATAAACTCTTCGCGATGACGTCTGTCCCACTGAAATTTTTCCACCAGCGCGGCTTGCTCGATTGTCAATTCAGCGGTCATTTTGACCAGTTTGGCGAAATCTCGAATTTTCTCGGGCTCACCTGTCACACCAACAATACCGACCACGTCTCCATGCAATTTCAACAGCATATTGATTCCGGGTTTGACACCCTGCAACGTCAAACATTGCTGCTCATTCAGCTCTAGCGAATCGCCGTGATTCAACGCCAATACCGCGCCATCATGGACTTGCCCAACGCGTTTGGGATCGCCACTGCCAATGATGATGCCTGCTGAGTTCATCACATTTACGTTGTGACCAATGATGGACATGGTTCGATCGACAATTTGCTGTGCTAGGGAGTGGTCGAGAATAACCATTTCGATTTTCCAGATTGACAATTTAATCATTCAATAAATCACAAATAGCCAACTGTCGCGATGATGCAGTTAAAAATAACTGAAGCAGCTCAAAGCATTACTCAATTAACCACACGATAAAAATGGATTAAACCCTCATTTTGAGCTGAGAGTTATATACTTAGAACAAAGGTCACCGATGCATTCGTCACTGTGCATCGATACCGCTCGTCTACCTACAGAGGAGGAAACAACATGGAATTACGTAATAAATCGGGTGAAGTCGCAAAAATTGCAGATAATCTCACTTTAAAGGAAATCACAGAAATGGGCTACACCGTAGATTTATGCGATGAAGCATTTGACCCCGGTGAGCATTGGAAAGCGGAAGGTAAAACGCAAGGTATGGGCGAGTACCCAGAGGAGTAAACGTCCTGACGGGCCAGCGCACAAAGCGTTCCATAAACAGAAAAACCGAGCGACTTAACGCTCGGTTTTTTACTTTTGAACTTCTTGAATAAACAAGCCCATCTCTTCAAGATAATTGCCGTTTGAGCATCCCCAATCGGTGACTTCAATCAGCTCGGTAACTAACTGTCCAGATTCATCATTTTGTACTCGCTGCACAAACGCTTCAAAGCGTTCTAACTGCGCCTGAGTTTTAATGCCATGCACAGCATATTCTACAAGCAAGCCGTTGTATGTCTGCCAGCGCTGTTCACCTGAAACATCACTGCTTAAAATTACAGAGCACTTTTGTTGAATGTTCTCAACCGCATCATTTCTTGGCGGCGTGACAGAAGAGCATCCAACCAAAATCGTACCTAGCGCCAATAGCGTAACTTTTGTCTTATTTATCATATCGTTTCCATATGTACTGCCGCGATATAGAAATATTATTACACATGACAAAGATCATCGAGAGCGCCTCGCAGATTAATTAACTGATGAACTGTAAAACCCGTGCCAGCCTTAACACTGCGCACTCCGAACGCGTAACAACTCTTGCTAACTCATTAAAATGTAAACAAATAGTAAAATCACGTTTACGCAGTACACTACCAGCAAATTAATTTGTCCCTCCTTTATTATCAACAAGCGTGCAATAATTAGGGGTCTACTCCCAACCATTTGAAGGATCAAAATGACCGCAACGGATTATCTCAACGACCTCAATCAACGTTACCTCGCGATTCACCGCACCAAAGAAGATTTCTTTTGGGAAACTTACATGGGGATCAGCGATGACCATGATGGCTCGACGCAAGCACAAACCGCATGGACAAGCTTTTTAAGCAACGCCGAGCAAATTACTGCCATCAAACAACAGCTTGAAGCCGCGGACTCAATTACCGACCCACAAGAGAAACAGCAAACCATTACGGGTCTTTCTGGTTGGCTGGCGATGTTTGAATCTCACGCAATCGAGGGCGAAAAAGCACAAGCGTTGAAAAATCAGCTCATTGCCTTTGAAGCTGAGCTGTTCGAGAAAAAACAGAACCACGTACAAACGTTTACCGATGAAAACGGCGAGCAAGTGGAAGGTTCACTGCCAGTATTGAGCTCAACCATTCGCACCAACAATCATGAAGAAGTTCGCCAATCGGCTCACCAAGCGTTGCTGAACCTTGAACAATGGCTACTGCAAAACGGCTTTATAGAACTGATCAAACTGCGCAACCAGTTCGCTCGCTCACTGGGTTATGCGACCTTCTTTGATTACTCCGTGCAAAAAACGGAAAAGATGAGCTCTGAGCAGCTATTCGAGATTTTGGAAGATTTCGAACAACGCACGCGAGATGCGCACCTAAACAGCTTAGAAAACTTGGCGAAAGAGAAAGGCGCAAGCGCGCTAACAGGCTTCAACTTTGTTTACTCGTTCGCGGGTGACGTCATGCGTGACCTTGACCCATACGTGCCGTTCTCAAAATCTCTGAGACGCTGGGTAGAATCGTTTGGTCGTCTGAATATTGATTACTCTGGCGCGACGCTAACGCTTGATTTGTTAGACCGCAAAGGTAAGTACCCGAACGGGTTCTGCCACGGCCCTATCCCTTCTTTCTACAATCAAGGTGAATGGGTCGCAGCACAGGTGAACTTCACCAGCAATGCCAAACCAGACCAAGTGGGCAGCGGCTACGATGGCATTAACACGCTGTTCCACGAAGGTGGCCACGCAGCACACTTTGCGAACGTAAAAATGAACGCGCCTTGTTTCTCGCAGGAGTTTGCGCCGACTTCAATGGCTTATGCAGAAACTCAGTCGATGTTCTGTGACAGCCTGTTAACCGATGCCGATTGGCTAAAACAATACGCACTGGATGATGAAGGGAATCCGGTTCCTGATGAGATCATTCAAGCGATGATCAACAGTCGTCAGCCATTCAAAGCTTATGAAGAACGTAGCATCTTGGTTGTGCCGTACTTTGAACGCGCGTTATATCAACTTAGCGATGACGAGTTAACGCCAGAGCGCATCACTAAGCTGGCTCGCGATTGTGAAAAACAGATCCTTGGTTTGGAATGCAGCCCTCGCCCACTGATGGCGATTCCACATTTGCTATCCGACGAAGCGGCTTGTGCGTATCAAGGTTATCTACTCGCGCACATGGCGGTGTATCAGACCCGCGCATACTTCCTTGAGAAGTTTGGCTATCTGACGGATAACCCAGAAATTGGCCCACTGCTGGCAAAACACTACTGGCATGCAGGCAATCATTTGTCGCACAACGAAACCATTTTCAGCCTGACTGGCGAGGGGTTCAATGCTAAGTACTTGGCAGATGTATGTAATCTATCGCCAGAGCAAGCGTGGGAAGTACAGCAGAAGAAAATCGACTCACTTGCAACACGAGAACGAGCACCAGTTGCTTCACTGAACGCGACAATTAAAGTCGTCGACGGCAGTAAAGAACTGGCAAGCAACGTCATCTCTGACGAACAAATGTGTGACGATTTTGAACGTTACATCGTAGAGACTTACGGTCGATAACACGCCAAAAGCCAGAAGCCACGCTTCTGGCTTTTTGCTATTAAGGCACAACAAAAGGAAGCGCCATGCATCAACAAATCATCAAGTTCTGGTTCGAAGAGCTAACGCCTCAAAACTGGTTTGAAAACAACCCAGAACTGGACAAACATATTGCATCACGATTTGCCTCGGTACTAGAACAAGCCGCTCGTTGTGAACTGTTTAATTGGCGTGACAGCGCACAAGGACGATTGGCCGAAATCATCGTCCTCGACCAGTTTTCACGTAATGTGTATCGCAACACCCCAAAAGCGTTTGCGCAAGACTCGCTCGCATTAGCATTGGCTCAAGAAGCAATTCGGTTAGGGCACAATCAAGAATTAGCGCCTGATCACCTAAGCTTTTTGTACATGCCGTTTATGCACAGCGAATCGCGCCTCATTCATGTCGAAGCTGAGAAATTGTTTCGCGCATCAGGGCTTGAAAATAACTACGATTTTGAGCTAAAACACAAAGCCATCATCGACCAATTTGGACGTTACCCACATCGCAACGCCATCTTGGGTAGAGAAAGCACTCCTAAAGAGTTAGCATTTTTGCAGCAACCCGGCTCCAGCTTTTAACCATCAATAACAACGAGAACGTTGAATGAAATTAGACGCCATATTGTGGGATTACGATGGGACACTCGTAAACTCTGTACCGAAAAACATCGACATCACCAAAGCGATCTTAGCCATCGTTGCCCCGCATTTAACCGGCGATAATTTACCGAAATATCTTCATTCAGAAGCCAACTATCACTACGCAAACCACGCGGCGAAAAACTGGCAAGAGCTCTACGTGGATTACTACGGCATGTCCCATGATGAAATGCTAAAAGCTGGTGGTTTATGGGCAGAGCATCAAGAGAAAAACCAAACACCAGTAACCCTGTTTGAAGGCATTGATGGCGTTATTAAAGAGTTTGCGCAGCTGCCTCACGGCATTTGCTCTCAAAACTCACAAAGCAATATTCGTCGAGTGCTGTCCGACAACGGCATCAGTGCGCCGTTTAAATCCATCGTCGGGTATGATGACGTCTCGAACGGACACCAAAAGCCCGATGCGTACAGTGGCATCAAATGCGTTGAGTCGATTTTTGGTCACGCAGAAAATCGACAGCTGATGTACATCGGTGACCATGAAGCCGACACGCAATTCGCACGCAACATCGAACAGCAGTTGGGTGGCCAAAGTAAAGTGATTGCCGTTGCAGCAGCGTACAGCGGCGCGATGCCAGAGCATTGGAGCGTGCAACCAGATTACGTGGCAAGAACGGTTGACGAGCTGTTTTCGATTATTGCTCAACACACGTAATTTTGACTGCGGTTTAAGGCCAACACCTTGAAAGCCAGCGCTCACCTTGCCCTTTCAGACATTGAAACAATTTTAGCCACTACACTGGAGGCCCCATGGTTACATGGCCATGTTTATTGAAACTCGATGGCGACGATGAACTTATCTATTTGCGTTCTCATGCCGATCTTGATTCCGAATGCGAAGCGCTCATTTTGGGGCCAGATGATTACGTTATTGACTCAAATGGCAACACGTTCGGGTTGCAATACAACGATTCGAACACCACCGTTTTACAACCGGAAGAACGCACTCTGTCCGTCGAGGAAGTTACGTCGCTCATCCAGTCGCATGAGTTTAGTCTCGCACAAAGATGCATCATCAAAATTCACTTCACCTCGGTACAGCAAGCTGTTGAGGCATTAGCCAATTAGCTCGAACCCCGCTCATGATGATTACACAAAATTATTATTTTTATAATTTATGATAATTTTATGTAATTAAAACCGCGCCATATACTCTCCCACATCGAAACAAAACAACGTTTAAGCACACATGTTGGGAGCAAACAAATGAAAATGAATCATGTCGGTATTATGGTCGGAGATATGGATAAAGCGGTTGAGTTTTACACACAAGCGCTTGGTCTAAAAGTCGTTATGGGTAACACGAAAGTGATTGAAGAACGCGAAACCGCAATTGGCAGAATGTGTATTGCGGTCTTTGGTAAGGGCTTTAAAGGCTTCAACATTGCGCATCTAGTGACAAGCGATGGCATCGGACTTGAGTTATTTGAAATGAAAGAGCGTCAAGAGCGCCATGAAGTGGATTTTTCTCGCATCGGTATCTTCCATTTCTGTTTGCAGACGGACGACTTTGAAGGTGCAATCAAGCGCACTGAAGCGTTTGGTGGCAAAGTTCGTATGGACATCATGCGTTACCACCCAGAAGACGATAACAAGCCTGCGAAAATGGTTTATCTAGAAGACCCATTCGGCAACCTGTTCGAGCTTTACTCGCACACTTATGAAGAAACTTACGCTTCTGAATACGAGTAATTACATCATGCAACACAACCGGGATCAGTGCGTTACTGAACCCGGTTGTTCAAACCGTTTCACCAACCATTGTTACGACTCAATGCCTAACGACTTCATCAACGATTCAACGGTATTGTTAACCCACAATATCAACGGATCATTACGGCGCTTTACGCTGTAAACGTAACCGAAGTTACCCTCTAATTTCGGCAGCGCGTCATCAAATTCGATAAAAGAAAAACGCTTATCTAACTGATTGATCAAGTGACGCGAACAAGGAAACAGCACATCGCTATCCGCAACCAAATTCAAAATGGTGTTGATGTGCGTGGTACGCAGTTGAATTCTTGGGACAACTGAAAAAGGCTGTAATAAGCGCGAGATGTGATCTTCTTTTTCATTCCAATGTTGGATGATGTGAACCGCGTACGCGTACTCTGAAATGTCATCCAAATACATGCGTTTGCCACCATGCGGATGCGTCGCGCGACAGGCCAGAGCAAAGTCGTCCCGCCCGCCTTTTTTCTGAACCAGATGCTTCGGCAATTCCATAGGGAAATAGTTGATGCCAAAAGCGATTTCACCCGCATCGATTTTGTCTGGCGTGGTTTCCGTCCAGTCTTCGATCACCAAGTTCATAAACGGCGCTTCTTTGGCTAGCAGCTGAGTAAACGCGGCAGAAAACCATTGCGCAATGGACGAGTTGATCGCAACACGCAGAACACAGCTTTCGATCGCGGGATCAAAACTATGAGAAACATTCACTAGCTTGTCGATGTCGTTGATGATCCCAGAAAGCTGCGCTTTGATCTCTTCGGCTTTCGGCGTGAGCTCCATATTGGTGCCCTTACGCACTAAAATGTCGTCGTTAAACAAATCCCGAATTTTACGCAAGCTTCGACTCACAGCAGGCTGGCTGGTGCACAAACGCTCCGCAGCCGTTGTGGTGTTGCGTGTTTCAAGAATCACCGCAAGCACCTTGAGCAAATTGTAATCAAAGTTCATCAACGTTATCTCTTTAGCTTTTCTCAAAGCATATCACTTTTGATATAGATTAAATACTCACAATTCATTTCTGTAATAAACGGGTTAACGACTAAGCTTAGCTGGAAACATATCCTCACAACCAAATGGATGAAACCAGCCATGAAACAAAAATTACTCGTTACTCTATTGGGATTATCAGCGCTAGGAGCCAGCTCTGTATTTGCGGCTAACACCAATGTTGATCTTGCAGAAGATGCTTATATCTACGGCTACTCTATCGATGAAGCGTACAAGTTTTTCTATCACACGGCGGTAGAAAACAACTATCCACTGAACCGCTTTCAGAATATTCGTGCTCTAGCTGATGACTCTTACACCGCTCACCCAACCATTAATAACGATACGCTTCACCTTATGGGCTGGTTAGATGTTGCTGCAGAACCTGTCATTGTGAGCGTGCCTGATATGGATGAAGGCCGTTACTGGATCTTGCACACAATGGACATGGGCCACTACACCAACGCAGCGTTCAGTTCTCGTACTCGCGGCACAAAAGGCGGCCAGTTCATGTTTGCAGCACAAGATTGGCAAGGTGAAGTGCCAGCTTCTGTCGACGAAGTGGTTCGCGTAGACAGCAACCTTGTGAAGCTGATGGGTCGCATCATGGCAGTGAATGACGAAGATGCGAAAGTCGCGCTTAACTACATGGACCAATGGAACATTCGTACCCTATCGGAATATTTAGGTAAGAACGGGCCAAAACCAGTACAAAGAACGTACCCAGATCCAAAAAATTCAACATGGCTTGAACGCGTGAACTTCGTGCTATGTGATGGCTCGATGGGTAATGCAGACAAACAGTGGTTGGACAAATACCAATCTATCGGCGTTGAACCATGCAAAACTGACTTCACACCTGAGCAGCTAAAACTGGCAAAAATTGGTGAGAAGAAAGGCATGGAACACCTCGTCGAACTTGCGCCTAAAATGACAGATGCTCGTACGTTGCTTGGTACACGCGATACCTTGGGTGATGCGCCACGCGATATTTTTGCAGAAGGTACTTACCTTGGTCAGTGGGGCTTACCACCTATCGAAGCGTCTTACCGTAAATCAGATTTCGACAGCACTGGTCAAAAACTGGATGGTTCGAAGCATGATTACGTGATGCGCTTTAAAGCGCCGAACGTCAGCGAATTCTGGTCTGTTACTATTTACGGCAACGACAACCGTTTGATGGCGAAAAACGACCTAAACCGTCACAGCCGTGGCGACCGAACCATGAAAGCGGACAAAGACGGTTACTACACCATTTACATGAGTGCGAACGAGAAAGGCCGTGCAGACGATCCAAACTTCTTGCCAGTACCTGAAAAATCGTTCTACGCCATCATGCGTTTCTACGGCGCTGACGATGCAATCCAAAGTGGTGAGTATCAAATGCCTGAGATCAAAGTAGTTAAATAATTCGTTTTAACGAACCACTGCTCTGTCGCCTCCTTAGCTCGTAAGTACGTTAAGGAGGCTTATTTCAAGGTGGGTGTCTAGGGCGAACATCAAGCCCAAAAATCAAAGAGACGCCCACTGAATCTAGTGATTATTTTTATTTAGGTATCGTATGGATTTTAATCTAATCCAAACCTTTTTAATTGTTGCTGAATATCAATCTTACTCTCGCGCCGCAGAGCACCTAGGGCTAACTCAGCCAGCGATTAGCGCATCCATGAAGCGTTTGGAAAAAGAAACCAACAAATCGTTATTTGTGAAGGATGGGCGACAAATCAAACTCACTTCTGTAGCGCATCAGTTGCTACCTAAATTTCATCAGGCGTTTGCGATGATCAATGATGCCATTTCCGATCAAAGCACTTTCCGCCTGAGCTGTAATGAAGCGCTGATCCACCGCATCACACCAACCAACACGATCAGCATTTGCGCCGATACGGATTTACCTTCGTTATTGAACGATCTACGACTTAAACAGATCGATTTGATTATTAGCCCAACGACCATTCATAACCCATCGTTTATCAGTGAATCAGTTTTTGAAGAGCCAATGGTGGTGATTTGTCGTCAAGATCACCCACGTATCGCAGGAAAAATCGAACAAGAACAGTTTTATTCTGAAAAGCACTGTCGGTTTGTCGGAGACGAAGACTTCCCAGTTAGCGACACCGAAGTTCACCAGCCAGGGCTGCAAGAGCGTGATGTGGAAATGATGACAACATCGCTCTCTGGCATGATGCTTTATGTGGCGAAACACGATTGCTTAGGCGTGCTTCCCCTGTCTTTGGCGCAGAAATGGCAATCGGCTTTGAATCTGCAAGTCATTCAAACTCCAATGTTTTCCGAGCCAGTCAGCTATAAACTGATTTTCCATAAACGAGATGAATCCAGCACTTCCCATCAATGTTTGCGAGCTTGGGCGCGTGACCAATTTGCTACAGGCCTAAACGCCTGACTCGGTCGCACATCAAGGCGTTTCGCCAAAAACTCTTTCTCTCTTCTTAAACGCACTCTTTATGACTAAATGCGCATATGTTAAAAATGGCTTAACGATCAATATGGACGTTCAGGTCGTATACTTTTCCATAACCGCACAAAAGGAGTGAAGCATGCCCACCAACAACCCAATCGCAATCCAAGCCCTTGATCATGTCGTGTTAAGAACGTGCAACCTCGACGCCATGTTGCATTTCTATCGAGATATTTTGGGCTGCCCTGTCGAGCGCGAAGTAATGGAGCTTGGTTTAACCCAGCTCAGGGCTGGTAACGCATTGATTGATGTGGTGACGGTGGACAGCGAGTTAGGGCAACTTGGCGGAAAGCCACCAGTTCAAAATGGTCGTAATATTGACCATTTTTGCCTGCAACTAGCGCCTTTTTCCGAAAATGAAATACTGGAATATCTGCGTTCGAACGGCATTGAAACCGAAGAGTTTGCGAAGCGGTATGGCGCACAAGGGTTCGGTAGATCACTCTATATACATGATCCGGAAGGAAATGTCGTCGAGTTAAAACCTCAAGTGATTGATGAGTAAACTACACTTAACTGTGTTACTGACCATTTGTTTCTCATCATTGTAGAAGGCTCAAAAAAATGAACGCGATCTCGTTAGTCCAAGGCGACATTACCACCGCACATGTCGATGCCATCGTGAATGCAGCAAACCCGAGAATGCTCGGCGGAGATGGCGTCGATGGTGCCATTCATCGCGCAGCAGGGCCTGCGCTTATCAATGCGTGTTATGCCGTTGATGATGTCGACGGTATTCGATGCCCGTTTGGTGACGCACGCATTACTGAGGCTGGCAATTTAAACGCGCGTTACGTCATTCATGCCGTTGGCCCGATTTACGATAAATTCGCCGATCCAAAAGCGGTGTTGGAATCTGCATATCAACGTTCGCTGGATCTCGCGCTCGACAAGCATTGCCAAAGTGTGGCACTGCCTGCGATTTCTTGCGGAGTGTATGGTTACCCGCCCCAAGAAGCAGCAGAAGTCGCGATGGCCGTTTGCCAAAGACCGGAATACGCGGCACTCGACATGCGCTTTTACTTGTTTAGTGAAGAGATGCTTTCGATTTGGCAACGCGCCCTGACCCAGCACTAAAATCTGTGTGACAAGAGGCATAAAAAAACCGGACTGCCAACACAGTCCGGTTTGTCTTATTGGTCACTGAATTATCGTTCGTTAAGCGCTACGAATGCTAGGGGGGTCATCCAAAGCGCCTAATGTGTGCGATCTAGTTTTTGAAGAATCCGTTGTACATCATGTACAAATGCGCTGCAGACCAAGAGAAGTTCGACGCACCTTGTACCGCGCCCGTCTCAGGGTTGTAGTTTTCACGGATTGGCATGTCACCCGTCATACCTTCTGCGTTGTTAAACAGCTCATTCGCCATTGCAATCGCTTCTTCTTTGTAGCCGTAGTTTTCCTTCGCACGGAAGCCAAAGTACACTTGGTCTAGCCACACGCGACCACGCCAGTACACATCTTTACCGTAAGCAGGGTTGGTTTGCGATGCGGTCGGCAAAGGCACACCCGTTCCTTGGAATTTATCTGGCGTATTGAACTCGTCTTGATCACGCATTACCGCGATCACTTTATCGGCATGCTCTTGCGTTGCTGCACCATTAAACAGCGGCGACCAACCTTCAGGGCCACGTCCACGCTCTACAATCGGCAAACCCGCACAGCCATTTGCAAGAGGCGCAGGAGTAGTGCCATCTTCAGCCACATTTAAGTGAATGTCGTAGAAGAATCCTGTGCTTTCATCAAACATACATTGGTTAATGTAAGTCTTGATTTTTTCTGCGCCATTAAGGAATTCTTGCGCACGATCTTTACCTTCTACGCCATCGGACACCAACTTCGCCATTTCCGCTAAGTATTTGTTGTCTGAGTACATGTAAGAGGCTTGATCCACCGATTCTTGCAACATAGAGAAGCCAAGCAGTTCGCCGTCCGCAGCATTATTGTTGGTGCGATTTTCTGCAAAACGAACTTCCCAATCTTTCTTCGCAAGATCGAGTTTCGCTAAGTTTTCCGCTGACGTATTGCTGTACACCCACTCCTCGCCTTCCAGCTTGATGCTGTTATCAAAGCCGTACGCACTTGCCGCGTAGCGACCAAGTTGATCCACATTTTTGTCTGGATTGCTGATGTCTTCAGCTTGCGAATTCATGTTGTGGATGTTGTAGATAAAGCCAAAACGAGCCGCGTTATCCATACCCGATTCCCAGCCCGCCGCTTCTTGTGCGCCAACGTGAATCGTCATGTAATCCACTTTATCGAGAATCTTATTGTAAGACGCCATGCCTTTTACTTTATAAGAATTGCCGTTTTGCTCGATGATGTCTTCTGCCGGAATAATGGTCGTGAAGTTAGGATCGCGCGTTTCTACCCAAACGTACATCACGCCTTCTTCCGTGTTGTGTGCTGGGTCCACTGCCGCGCCGTATTCAGGCACACCATTTTGGTTGTGGTCGCGGTTGGATAGCCACCAATCGTGGTATGCCACCAACTTAGGATACATTTCATCAATGAATTTTTGCGCGTCTTCTGAGCGATCAAACTGGTTCACGAGAGCGTGATACACCTCCATCACAGACCATGCCGCCAACGATGGTTTCGTATTACGTTCGTTCCAGTTTTCAGAGCCAGCACCACCACGACTAACAGGTTTGGTGTACGTCAACACATCCAGCAAGTAGCCTTTGTCTTGCGGACGAATCTTGTCATCAGCTTGAACTTGTTCTTGGAATACCGTGCGAATGTTGTCCATCGCAACATCTGGGTTGAAATGCGCCATCGCGTACGCTTGTTTCCACGAATCCCACGGCCACGTTAAGTTACCAGAGAACCAACGCGCAGTGACCGATGGCGTGACTGTCGCTTGTTCAATATCGCCCGCCGCAGAGCGCCAGTTACCGTTTAGGGTTTCCATCGCTTTTACCGCTACGCGAGCTTGGTCTGCTGTCGCTTCTTTGTTGATAAGACCATTCGCTAAATAGCCGTCCCAACGCGCTTTCGACGCTTCCATGTATTGAGTTGGATTCGCTAATACATCTTGCAATTTCAACGATTCTGACTGCACTTCTTTCGCATTGTGCAGGTTAGAATACGCCGTATAAACCGCCGATGTTTGCTCAGCTGGTAGGCTCATCTCCGCGGTAGAACTGAATGAGGTTTCGTTGGTGAACGTCTTCGTCGGTAGAGAACGAGTAATGCGGAACTCGGCATCACGGTCATTACGGATCGCCCAGTTGTCTTTCATCTCGCTAAAGTTAATTTTAATGCCGTTCTCAATGGTCGAAATCTGGCGCTTGTAATCTGGGTAGTACTGCGCAACGGTTTGGTCTTTGCGCGTCGAAAGCGCGTATTTCACCAACTCGCCATCCCACTCCAACGCCAAGTTCATATCACGATCAGTTTTGTTAGTGATGAGCGTTTCCACCAGCGAAGAGCGATCAGTCACGAAGCGCAGCACCATTTGCACGTGAATATCGTCCAAGTCCAACACCTGCACTAACGCACCTGGAATGGAATAGACTTTCGCTTCTGCGTTCGATAAGTCGTAAGTTTGACCACTCACTTTGTCGGTCAACGTGAGCTTGTCGAACGTTTGGCCAGACATAAAATGCGCGTACTCTTGCGTCACTTGCATAATACCGCCGAAAGCGCCATAACCCGCCGCATCTTCAGGTAGCAAATGGCCATGCCACGCGCCGTTATCCGTCAACGCGTTGTACTTCAGGTTCGAATAACTGTCGTAATCACGCAGGTAAGTTGGATTACCAGTACGATCAATCACGTTAGTAAATTCCGAAGTTGGCGCCTGTGGTAAACGGATTTCAGTTTTATCATTGGAACCACATCCAACAAGCGAAATAGTAGCCCCGATCAGAATGGCAAGTGTGCTCTTTTTAAACATACTTTTTCCCTATTATTTGCGTTATTTTTATATTCTCATTTATATAAATGAGTGTTTTTAGTGTGCAGAAGCCCGGCTCGCACTAAATAAGCACAAGCTTCCGATAATTATTCTTTTATTTTTCTTTAGCGATAGTGATGGCTTTTAATAAATCGCCATTAATATTCGGAATTGTGTCAGCCAAAAATATCTGATTACCAGGTGTAAAAGTGAGTAAAACGTTTTTTAGTCGTTGACTGTTTTCACTGGTTTTATTTTGAACATCAAACTCAATTAATTTGTTGTACACTTCATTTGCCAGCTTTTCTTCTTGTTCTTCGGTAATCGCAATACGTCCAACACAAATTGGGGGTCGAATATCGTGACTAAACACTTCTTCACGAAAGCGCTGTGCAAATAGCGTGTCTAAATTTGAACCTTCTTCAAAAATAAAGCGGCCTGTATCTTTAAATTGATAGTGTTTATCCCCTTTCAGTTCAATGTAATCCATCATTTCTAGTGCACGTAAATAGAGCGCAACGGAAGTATCACTCAGCTGGTATCTCCGTGCGATCTCTTCTAAAGACCACTCAGGTCGACGCAAAAGATAAAGAAAATCAAATAAGTGAGGATATTGATGGAAAATCTCACTGTTGGTGTCGGTGATAAACTGTTCACTCTCTTGCTGCAGCTGCTTACCTCGCATGGATAACTCAACCAAATCCGTATCTAGGTGCGTGGCGTACAACAAGATTTTATCTAAACCAAGAGACGTATTGTGAAGCTGTCTTTTTATAGTAGAAAGCGGGATTCCAAGTCCAATAGAAAGCTCAGAATATCCAATGCCTTTTTCTTTTATTTTTTCTCGTAAAGCAGCAAGTAAATACGTTGCAGAATTATTCATCTAACAATGCCTGTATTTTATTTATTCAGCATCCATGATGATAAATTCAAGAGAGTCCTACTCTTGTGATTTTGGTCTCAATATTCTATCTTGTTGGCGTAAAACATATCTTATCCATTAAATTTTTTTACTTTTATTTAACTGGATGCATTTTACCCACCCTGAACAAGTTATGGCCATTGATCTATGGGCTTATCAAGATAATAGTCAGTATAATTGTTTTGAAGAGTAAAATTAAGATGGCAAAGATTTTTACTAAAACTTTTCTGATAAGAGCGCAAATTTTCAGATGAAAAGTATCAAAAAATGACACCAATCGATTTATAAAAGCGTGAGATCACAATTGGAAAGTGAACCTATGGAAATTTTGAATTTCAATGACCAGTAAAAACCTTGTTATATTCTGAAAATAACAAGGTTAATTTATAAAATAATTATTGAAGTAAGATCATGTTATTAAGTCAAAATTATATCTGGCTCACATATTTCTTTTTCTCGCCACCATTGTTTATTTATATGTTCTTGATGAACGTAAAAACTCTCCCCCGGCATTGGCGTCAGCAGCGTTATATGTTCTTTTTGACAATGGGTAAGCAAATCTAAAATCGGTTCGTCCCAGCGGTGAGTAAACAGTTCGTATGTAGCCCAATGTACTGGCAACAGTTTTTTCGCATTTAAATCGCGAAACGCTTGCACGGTATGATGAGCCTGCATGTGCCCCCAGTTTTCGACCGGATAACCTTGGCCTTTCACATCAGCAGCCACTTCCAAACAGGCAATGTCGATTGGTCCACATCGCTGTGCGATCTCGGAAAAGTGCGAGTCGTAAGCTGAATCGCCACTAAAATAGATCGTCTCTTCTTTGCCTTTGATGACCCAAGAAGCCCACAAGGTCGAGTTTTTATCGAAATAAGTACGACCCGAATTATGGTTAGCGGGCGTACAAATCAGTTCGATTCCGGCATAGTGCACGCTATCCCACCAATCGAATTCCACGATGTTGTCTGCGCAAACGCCCCACTTTATCAGATGCTTGCCAACCCCTAAGGGTACATAAAACGTCACGGGTTTATCGGCGTAGAAACGTATGGTCGACGCTTCTAAATGGTCGTAATGATCGTGCGAAATCACGATAATTTCAGGAATCGGCAAACAATCTCTGGCGTGAGTATTGGGAATATTGCGTTCAAACCACGCTTTTGCGATGAACGGAGAAGCGTAATCAAATACCGGATCGGTCAGAATTCGAATGCCATCGACCTCCACCAGCATAGTGGAATGGCCCAGCCAAGTAAGGCGCATCGATTCACTTCGCTGCTCAAACTGCGTAGGTTGAATTGGGGAATGTGGCAGATGTTCGTTAGGACTCAACGGCGTTCTACCACCAAGATAACTCCAACACACCTGCCAGAATGATTGCGGACTAGGGACATTTGGCATCTCGTTTTTAACGCGGCCGTTTTCAAATTGAGGCGAGTGGTAAACACGGTGCGCCAACTGCGCATGGTAGGTTTGAGGCGGAATCAGTGAACTTGGCTTTTGTTCACTCGTTAGGTATGTGCGCTTAAGTATCGTCTCAGACATATCGTTATTTTGTCTCACTTGTGAACGCTCAACAGTAGGTTTATTAAAACGTGCGTGTATGTCTATTTCGTGACCAAAATGAGGTGTAAGATGAAGATTCAGTTTCAATCAAACGTCTTCTATTTAAGGAAGCGGTTCTCAAACCTTCTGAATACTGCGTCGGTTTGAAAGGAGAAAACTATGGTGACTTGCAGCCAATACGATTTTATTGAAATCGCCTGTATGTTTAAGCTCCCTATCGAGATCACGCTAAAAAATGGTGAAACTCATCAGGGCAACGCGTTCGACACAGGCTACGACATGCAGCGACAAGAGTGCTTGTTTTTAGATATGGATGGTGAGCACACCGCTTTCCCGACTGAACAATTAGTCGCAATGCGCGCGCTCAAAGCCAATCCGCATTTTGACGAAGTGACGTTTGAGTAAACGTTCTTCTTTCACTGACGCCGTCCAATAAAAAACGCCTCTCAAGCTGACACAACTTGAGAGGCGTTCTCTTACACCGTTCACCTGAACTTGTTGTTATTCACGCGACCTGATGAAAACCAGCATCGGCATCATGATCACGAACATCACTCCCACAAGCTGGAAGGTGTGCACAAACGCGACCATTTGCGATTGCTGCTGCAACATCTGTTGGTATTGGTCTAACGCAACCGGATCGGTAATAGAAAGCCCCTGATTGGCCGCCCAGTCATGCAAGTTAGGATTATAAGGATTAATACCCTCTCCCAGCGCATGCCATTGCTGCTGACTATCACGATATTGGAACGTGGTGGCGATAGAGATACCAAACGAACTACCAATAGTACGGAACAGATTGTAAATACTTGCCGCCGCGACAGATTGCTCTTTCGGAATCGTTAAATACGCCAAGGTGGATAGCGTCGAGAAGGTTAAACCAAGCCCCATGCCCTGAATCATACTCGGCATCACAATCCAAAATGTATCGATCTGCAGTGAGTATTGCGTCATCAAATAACTACCAATCCCGATGCAGCTCAAGCCAAAGACTATTTTGATTCTGGGATCGAATTGCGGATTGAGCTTAATCACCAAAATCAACATCGCCGCTGACGCCAACCCACGCGGTGCCATTAATAAGCCAGTGGTTGAGACCGGATAATCCAGCAAACTTTCCAACAACATCGGTTGTTGAGTCGTCAGACCAAACATCGCCATCGACACCACGGCAATCATCAACGACGAGACCATAAGATTTCGGTCTTTAAGCAGCCATAATGGCGCTATTGGGCTTTTGGTTTTCCAACTACGATAGATCCACATCACCAATCCCATGAATGCGAGCAATATCGCCGTCTGGATCATGCGTGAGTTGAGCCAGTCTTCTTCGTTACCTTTATCCAACACAAACTGCAACGCGCCCACACCTAACGCCATGTAACCGATGATCCACCAGTCAAAGTTAGGTTTGGATTTGTTGTCGATATGGATATAGCGATAAATCAAAGAGGTACAGATCAAACCGAATGGCAAGTTGATGTAAAATATCCAGCGCCAGTTGATGTTGTCGGTGATCACGCCACCCACGACTGGGCCCAAAATAGGACCAAGCAAAATGCCGATGGAGAAAATCGCCATCGCTTTGCCTTTTTGCTCGTACGGATAAATCTGCACTAACGTCGACTGCGCCAATGGAATCACCGACGCGCCGAAAGCGCCTTGGATAATGCGAAATAGCACCATCTCTTCAAGAGACTGTGCTTGCCCACAAAGCGCACTGGCAATCACAAAACCGATCACGGCAACCAGCATGACTTTGCGTTCACCAAAGCGCGACACCCAGAAACTGGTCATCGGAATGAAGATCGCTTCCGCCATGCTGTAACCCGTCAGCACCCAAGTAATTTGGTCTGCCGTTGCGCCCAATGCGCCCATCATGTGCGATAGCGACACGTTCGCAACGGTCATATCGATTAACACCATGATGGCAGAAAGCATCACGGCGACGGTGGCAATCCCCCGTTTGTCTGCCGTAATTTGATGACTCATTGCACGCTACTTTGCAAATCAATTGTGACTTCTGAGCTCGCACCTACGCGAAGTTGCGGCGCATCGGCCGGTACTTCTAATGCCAAACGTACAGGGAAACGCTGTTTGATTTTAACCCAGTTACCCGTTGCGTTTTCTGGTGGCATCAAGGAGAACGATGTACCACTCGCAGGCGACAGCTGTTCTACCGTTGCTTTCCACACCACGTCTGGGTACATATCAATCACCACATCCGCATGCATGCCAGCTTTAATATGAGTAAGATCGGTTTCTTTAAAGTTCGCGCGTACCCAATAGCTGTCTTTTAAAATCACAGGGAACAGCGTTTGACCCACGCTAACGACCGAGCCCACGTGTGTATTGATTTCTCCGGCAATGCCATCCACTGGTGACGTAATGTCGGTGTAACTCAAGTTCAGCTCCGCTTGCGCTAACTGCGCTGCCGCTTGTTGAACGACCGCAGCCTCTACGCCTTCTTCACCACGGTTCGCAATGGCTTTTTCTACCGTCGCACGCGCTTGCTCTAGGCTCGCTTGGGCATTAGCAAGTTTGTTTTTCGCCGTATCTAAATCTTGGTCCGACGCCAGTTTGCGTTTCACCAGTGAGTCTGTACGTTTGTACTCCACTTGCGCTTCTGTCAGGTTAGAGCGCGCCGCATCTAAGCCCGCTACGGCTTCAGTTACCTGCTTATCGGCAACGTCATGTTGCTGGACCGCCAATTGGTATGCCGCTTTTGCTTGCTTCACTGCCAACAGATATGGGCGCGAATCAATCTTCAGCAGTAGGTCACCTTTATTAACAGATTGGAAATCTTTGGCATCCACAGAAACCACTTGGCCTTTTACCTGAGGCGCTACCGACAAAATTTTTGCCCTAACGTAGGCATCTTCCGTGCTTGGATGACTGTCAGAATACTGCCAAGACCAATACATCGCACCAAATGCGATAACACAGAGAGTAAAGAAAAGAGTTTTTACCAGCTTAGATCTGGAGGAAGAATGCTTCGCGATGTCGCCGCTCATTTATATTGTCCACTTGTTCAATTATGTGATCAGTGTAGGACTTTTCGATCTTCGGACAATAAAATGATCTGCAAGGTAAAGATCCAATTTTGCGTGTTGCTAAGTTGAGTAAATGATGTGCAATCAAAACGAGGATAAAAAAGAGGGGCAGTCCCCGTAACCGCCCCCAAAGTCATGCCAATAATAGTAATGTGCGTGTAACTACTGGTTTTTCTTAGAACTTGTAACCGCCGCTGATCATAAATACCCAAGGGTTAATTTTGACGTCGGTTTTTTGCTTCGCTCCACCTGCTTTGTAAGTTGCTTCTGTTTCAATGTTTGCGTACCACGCAGCAGCGTTGAGGAACCATTGATCGTTGATCATGTAGTCCACACCAATATTCGCTGCTAGACCGAATGAGTCATCCAACTTAAGATCTGAAAGACCAGCGCCTTTACCCGTGCTATTGAAACCCTCATCAAAGAACATGGTGTAGTTGAGACCTGCACCAACATATGGACGGAATTTACTTTGTGGCTCGCCAAAGTAGTACTGAACCATAAGCGTTGGTGGAAGATGTTTGGTGTCCGCGATATCACCAAGACCTAACAAATCTGTTGAGATATCGTGGCTGAATGGTGTTGCTGCTAGAAGCTCTAGGCTGATGTTATCTGTGAACATGTAGCCAAACGTCAAACCAAGCTGCGTATTTGAATCCACTTTCAATTCTTCTTGAGAACCAAGAATCTTATCGCTGCTGTCATTTGGAACGACAGACGCCGCACCAACACGAAGAACGAAGTCGCCTTGTTTATGAGCGAAAACACTTGGTGACACGAGTGCAGCAACCACTGCTAGACTGCAGATTGTTTTTTTCATTTTTTATTTCCTTTTATAGGGCTTCGTTATGTCGTACCCAAAGGTGTGCCTGCTGACTGGCCTTAGATTTCAAGTAAACTCAGCGCCTTGAAGCACACGGGCATCTATATTTTTTTGAGCTGCGCGCAATCTAGCACATAGAAACCCTACTATTTTGATGGAAATCAATTTGTGAAAAATATAGGTTTTTTGTATAGAGAAACGCCATACCGATCAACAAATTATGCAAATCGGATACAATTCTGTAATGCAAACTGTGCGTGTGAGAAGCTATGCATGCTAAAAAACACGAATCCTCTCGCTAAGGCTCGTAGCCAGCAAAAACTTTTTTATTCTTCTACGTCTTCTATTTTCAAAAAACCACCCACTTAAAACGCTCGTTTTCCCCCTTAAAATCGCGATTTGAGGGGTTTGTAAAACACTGAAATACAAGAAGTTATTTTTCTGGAAAATCAGTCACTTGGAGTGCTAGTCTGCTCGCAGCTAAGGAGAAGACATGTTAAAAACCGATCTCATTTTTGAACGAGAAAACTTTTCTCATCACGATTTTCAGAATGCCACCTTTAAAAACTGCCACTTTTATATGTGTAGTTTCGACCATGCCGATCTGCGCGATGCTAAGTTCATCGACTGTCGCTTTATCGAATCCAAAGCGCTAGAAGGGTGTAGTTTTCGCTTCGCGAACTTAAAAGATGCCAGCTTTACGAACTGTATGTTGGCGATGAGCCTGTTTAACGGCGCAAATTGTATGGGCTTGGAGCTGCGTAAGTGCGATCTCAAAGGGGCAAACTTCCAAGGTGCGAACTTTGCTAATCGCGTCAGTAACACCATGTTTTTCTGTTCTGCTTTTATTACTGGCTGCAACCTCACCTACTGTAACTTCGAGCGAGTGTTACTAGAAAAATGTGACCTCTTTGAAAACCGTTGGAACGGAGCGAACCTCGCGGGGGCAACTCTTAAAGGCTCGGATTTATCTCGCTGCGAATTCTCGCCAGAACAATGGGGAACCTTTAACGTTGAGCAATGTGATCTGACTCATGTCGAACTAGACGGGCTGGATGTTCGCCGCGTTTCTCTGTTTGGTGTTAAAATTTGTGATTGGCAACAAGAGCAATTGCTTGCGCCTTTTGGACTGATCATTATCTAAGGAAAGGCCATGAACCTGTTTAAAGACTTACCGAATAACCTCGACGAGGAAGTGTTCGAAGACCTGCTGACCCACAAAAACCTGCGTATAGAACGCATTGTCTCAACAGGGCAAACCTCGCCCAAAAGTGGCTGGTACGATCAAGAAGAACATGAATGGGTATTGGTTCTTAAAGGAACTGGAGAGCTGACTTTTGAATCAGGTGCAGTGAAACGACTTGAGGCAGGCGATCACATTACGATTCCAGCTCATACTAAACACAAAGTGAGCTGGACTGACCCAACGCAAGAAACCATTTGGTTGGCAGTGTTTTATCAATAAACACAAAACGATCTTAAATCGAAAAATAGGCGCTGAATTTGCTCGATACTACCAAGCCGTCACTGGCACTGTTTGATTTTGATGGCACCATTACCCGAGAGGATATGTTTAGCCTTTTCCTCCACTATTCTGCTTATGGCCTGCGCAAGCGAGTAGGAAAGGTCGCTATCATGCCATTTTATGCGCTGTACAAACTCGGAGTGTTACCCGCTCGTCTTATGCGTCCGCTCAGCAGTTTTATTGCATTTTCAGGGAAAGAAAAGCAGCAAATTGAAGCGATTGGCGCTCAGTTTGCCCATGAAGTGATCCCGCTGTACTTACGGCCAGAAGCGATGGAAAGGTTGGCGTGGCATCAACACAGAGGCGATACCATTGTGGTGGTGTCGGCATCACTCAATGCGTATCTCAAGCCTTGGTGTGAAGCGAACGGTTACCGCTTGCTGTGCAGTGAACTGATCTCAGAACAGCCAAAACTGAGTGGCTTTTACCAGCAAGGTGATTGCAGTTTAGAAAGAAAAGTCTCGCACGTTAAGGCGGCGTTTTCGCTCGACGAGTTTGAGTCTATTTATGCCTACGGTGATACACACGAAGACATTCCGATGCTCAAACTGGCAGACTACGCGATGCTCAACTGGATCGAGTGGAGAGCAAGCGAATAACGATATGTGCTCTGATTTTCAAGACAACCACTCCGCCAAAGTGGTCGTTTTAGACTGAAAAAACAAACCCTTCTCACATGAGAAGGGTTTTATTGATCAGGGCCCGAATAACTGGCTTAACGCCATACCCCCCATTGACCCGTTGTGCCTGGTTCCTCACCAGACGTCCACCACTGGGCAGTCCATTCTTTACCGTTGTGCGTCACCACATCACCTTGGTCGTAAACGGCCGTCTTGTCCCACAAGTTGGTTGGTTCAACTGGTGGCGGTACATCCGCTTTGATCAGTGACAACGCATAACTGAAGTCTGCGCTTGGCGCTAATACTTGGTTCGCATTCACGTTCTTACTATCGAACATGTAGTGGTTCATCTCTTGATGCCAAATGCCTACATACCAATCGCCCGTTTGCTGCGCGTTAAATTGATCCGCAATTTCTGCCGCCCAAGTCGTCGTATTGTTTGCGCTGATTGGCAGTGAAATATCAACAATTTCATTGCCTGTCGCATTAAACGTACGGAAACGGATGGTGTCACCCGCTTCTACTGGTCCAAAACCTTGCTGAACAAAGTAGCCCAGAGATGTCAGATTATTACCCGGTTCGGTTGGATCAACGGGGTCAGTCGGCGGCGTCGTACCTGTTCCGTTTAACGTAATGTCACTACAGTTGTAGAAACCTTCACCAGCGACATCAATGCGCTGCCAACGAGTATAAAGCACCGCATCGCCCGAGCGCTCAGCTGGGAAAGTCACCTGAATACGGTAGCGTTTTTCCGCATCAACATACACATCACCTGCGGTGTCAATCAGCTCTAAATCACTCCAAGTAAGCGGTTTTGAATCATCATAGGTCGGCTTGGTGAGATAGAATTCCCAGTATGATGGGTTGTGCGGCGCCTTGCCGTAAAACACCAATTCAATCTGGTTATTTGCATCTGGCGTAACATTGGTGCGCTGCCAGTTTGGAGAAGGAATGTTCAAGCCTTTCTTAGCCGCATCTCCAGCGGAACACAGTTCGCCGTCACGGACTACGGCTTTAACATGCTCCATATCTCGGTAATTTGGTACGTTTGCTGCTATTTCACTGCGTTGCACAAACGGGTAAGCACCAGATTCTTCAAAAGCCGCTTTACACGCTTGGTTGGGGATCTCATTGGTCCAAAAACCACCGTCTAAATAACACGTATTTTGACGAGCACTTGGAAACTCTACCCAGCCATGGGCGTTGACGTTAAATGAGCTCAATGCGGCAACAGCGCTTAAGCTCAAAAGAGGAAGTGTTACATGTGATTTCATCGTTCATCCTTAAATTTGCTGACTCGCCGCTCATGAACACAAGCGGTTTAAGCAAAACTAGCAGGATGAGATTATTTCGAAGGTGAGAATAAAGGTGGAAATTGTAAGAGTGCCATCTGCTTTCCAGCATTTGTTGTGTACTTGTCTCATACTCGACTGACTCTTTCGAGTCACTTCAAATTCATGTGCCACAAAACCATGCCACTCTTGACCGACTAACGTTCGTCTTTCGGTGTGTCCATTACCACCATGGTTGTGATCGACTTGACGTGCTCACACTCACCCAGTACATCGGCATGGAACGCTTTATATGCGGCCAAATTTTGCGTTTCTACGCGTATTAAATATTCATTGGCTCCCGTAATATTGTGACATTCCACCACTTCATCTACAAAGCGCACGTGTTCTTCAAAACCAAGCTGTGCTTGTTTAGAGTGCGAGGCCAAACCAATAGACACGTAAGCGACAAAACCCACACCAAGTTGCTGATTATCCAGCACCGCTCGGTAGCCTTTGATCACGCCTTTACGCTCTAAATCTTGCACTCGGCGTAAGGTTGCAGACGGAGATAAACCAACGCGTTCCGACAGCTCTACATTGGAGATTCTTCCGTCTCGTTTGAGCAATTGCAATATTCTTTCGTCAAATCTATCCATGATGATGTTTCATTGCTTATTTAGTTTCTAATCATCAAATAAAAGCACAATATTGACCTCAGTTCTACTTATAGTTGTTCTCAACTTATCGAGAACAGATTCAAGGAACAATCTATGGAATATCATCAACTGGGCGCTTTGGCGTTGTTCGCTTTTGTCTCCACTTTTACGCCGGGTCCCAATAACATTATGTTGATGACCTCAGGGGCAAATGTTGGCTTTAAACGCACCATTCCACACATGTTGGGCATTACCTTCGGCTTTGGTGCCATGTTAATTTTGGTGGGCATTGGCTTGATGAGCCTCTTCAACGCTTACCCGATTACTCACTCCATTTTGAAAGTATTGAGCTTGAGTTATTTGCTGTACTTGACGTACAAAATCGCCACGAGCGGCAAAACCGAAGCAAAACACGATTTTCGCCCGATGTCTTTTTTAGGGGCGGTGGCATTCCAGTGGGTGAACCCAAAAGGTTGGTCGATGGCGTTGACGGCCATTACGGTATACACCAGTGGCGGTTCTTGGCTTGAACTGACTTTTATCGCCGGTATCTTCTGTTTAGCCAACTTGCCATCGGTAACATTTTGGACCGCGGCAGGCATGCAACTTCAACGCTGGTTGACCACATCTAGGCGTGTAAAAGGGTTTAACTATGGGATGGCAGCGCTTTTACTGCTGTCGACTATCCCAATGATATAGAAGACAAAATATCCGTAAAACCGTGATCTAATACAAAGTTCAGGTAGATACTGAATCAATAATCACAATCTAACGCCACTTTTGGACAATGCCAGGGTCATAGTAGCGAAGCAATGCGCTATTTATTAAAAGCACACTAATCATAAGCCACAGCTATTTTTAATGTTCGTTGCTTGCTCGCAGTAACTGCGATGAATCTATCACCCTGGCCAAAAGCTCATGAGCTTAAGGTCCTTTACACAAGGAGCGTTACACAATGCACACTCGCAAGCTTATTCTTGCTGCCACTTTTGGATTATTATTGGCGGGTTGCAGTCAAACATCCACCACAACCAATGCTGAAATGATTCCACCCGAGTATCCAGTGGATTATTTCTTTAAAAACAGCGAAGTTTCTAGCTATCAAATCTCTCCTGCTGGTGACTACATCTCAATGATGAAGCCATGGCAAGACCGTAAGAACGTCTTTGTTTATCCCACAGATAACCCCGATCAGATAAAACGCGTCACATCCGTAACAGGGCGCGACATTGCATACTACTACTGGGTTGGCGAAGACACCGTAATTTACTCTCGTGATACGGGAGGAGATGAGAACTTTTATCTCGTGACGGTTAATGTCAAAACAGGCGAAGAGAAAACCATCACACCGACATCCGGTGTTGTGGCATACGTTATCGACACACTAGACAATCAACCCGATGACATTTTGATTTCGAGTAACGAGCGTAACCCGCAAGTCTTTGATATTTATCGACATAATCTAAAAACAGGCGAAAATACTCTCGTCGCGCAAAACCCGGGCAATGTGCGCTCATGGGGTACCGATCACGATGGCAACATTCGTGTCATCACCACATCAGATGGTGTTAATACCTCCGTTTTATATCGCGATACGGTTGAAGATGAATTTAAGCCGCTAAAGAATCTCACTTTCAAAGAGAGCTTTAGCCCCATTTCATTCACGCCGGACAACAAAAACTTATATGTGGCATCACGAATTACGCGTGATAAATCAGCCATCGTTGAATACGATGTAAAAGCCAATAAAGAAATACGAGAAATCTTCTCTCATCCGGAAGTTGACGTGAATAGCGCTCATTACTCTGAAGCGCTTAATAAGCTGGTTTCAGTCTCTTACGTGACAGATAAAAACCACTATCACTTCTTAGATGATTCCTACCAACAAACCTTCGAACGCCTCTCAGAGAAACTGCCAAATGTAGAAATTTCTGTAACCAGTGCGACGCGAGATGAAAGTAAAATGATTGTCGTCACCTACAGCGATGTCGATCGACCAAATTACTACTTCTACGATCGTAAAGCAGACAAATTGGAGAAATTGGCAGAAAACGCTCCATGGCATAAGCCAGAACATATGGCGAAGATGACGCCTATCCAATACACCGCTCGCGATGGAGAAACCATTCATGGGTACCTAACGCTGCCGAAGGGTCGAGAAGCCAAAGATCTGCCTTTGCTTGTGCTCCCGCACGGTGGTCCATGGGCTCGTGATCACTGGGGATTTCAGCCTGAGGTACAATTATTCGCTAACCGTGGTATCGCCGTGCTGCAAATGAACTTCAGGGGCTCAACTGGTTATGGTCGCGAGTTTTGGGAGAAGTCGTTCAAGCAATGGGGACAATCCATGCAGGATGACATTACCGACGGTGTCAAATGGGCTACCGAACAAGGTTACGCACAAGATGGCAACGTATGTATTTATGGCGCCTCTTATGGCGGCTATGCAACTCTGGCGGGGGTGACATTCACTCCTGATTTATATAAGTGCGGAATCGACTACGTTGGCGTATCTAACTTATTTACCTTTATGGACTCCATTCCACCTTATTGGGCACCATTCCTTGCAATGTTACACGAGCAAGTAGGCAATCCGAATGATCCTGAAGATGCGAAAATGATGAAAGCCTACTCACCAGTGTTCCATGTCGACCAAATTAAGGCACCCTTATTGGTCCTACAAGGTGCACAAGATCCACGCGTGGTGAAGAGCGAGTCAGACCAAATCGTTAATGCACTGCGTGAACGAGGCGTCGAGGTCGAATACATCGTGAAGGAAAATGAGGGGCACGGATTCCGCTCTTTGGAGAACCGTCTTGATGGTTACCAAGCGATGGATAGATTCCTAAAAACACATTTACTTGAGCAGACCCAATAAGCCTTTACATCGTTAAGTTCGAAAGGGCATGTTGGCGTGCCCTTTCTTATTTTTTCTACGTATTTTGCTCGCCCCAGTCCTCAGTACCACTGCAATACTCCAATAATCCAGCTCAATTCACAGTGTAAATTTATATAAAGACACTACCCTCTTATGAGAGATCTTGATAACCTTAAATGAGAAAGAGAATAATTATCGAGTAGAGTCAAAGATGAAGAAGAAGCCTCAACCTAAAACGATTGTTGTCACAGATACAGAGACAATTACCCCAAATATGCAGCGTATTACTTTGCAAGGTGAAGCGCTAAGCCAGTTTCCACGCGACTGCGAAGGTAGCTACATCAAGCTATTGTTCAATGAGATGGGCGGTACCGATTTGAACACGCTAAGCGACGATGACCGACCATTAATGCGAACCTATACTATTCGTCGTTTCCATCCGGAAACACACACCATCGAAGTCGATTTTGTCCGCCACACCACACAAGATTTACAGTGTGGCTTTGCCGCGCGTTGGGCGATGGCCGCACAAAAAGGCGATACGATTAATATCGTAGGTCCAGGCAGTATCTCTAATTTGAATACCGAGGCTGACTGGTTCTTTATGGCCGCCGATATGACAGCACTTCCTGCTCTTTCAGCGAAAATTCGTACGCTACCAGAAGAGGCAAAAGGCTATGCCGTGATCTGTGTGATGTCTGCGGCAGACATCCAGCCTCTGCACGCACCAGCTGGTATGGAGCTAATTTGGCTTACAGAAGGTCAAACCCTAGCAGAAGCGGTACGCGAACAAAAATGGCTAGATGGGGACGCCGCAGTATGGTGTGCCTGTGAGTTCGATTCAATGCGCGCGCTACGCCAATACTTCCGCAACGAGAAAGAAGTTGATCGTGAAAATATCTACATCAGCAGCTATTGGAAACAAGGCGTGTCGGAAGACGGGCACAAAGTGATTAAACGTGAAGACGCGGAATCCAATCAATAGTGGTTCATGTCTTTTCGATTCCAGCTCTCATCCCAATAAAAACGCCCGGCACCACCGGGCGTTTTAGCAACATACCTTGTAATGAGGCACTTTAAACCGCTAATCAACAAGCTCTTGCGCCAAAAAGTCGATCAATAACCGCACTTTTGGCGACAAATTGCGACTTTGCGGATACAGCGCCCAAATGCCTTCGCGATCATCGCGGTAATCGGTCAGCACCTCGACCAACTCACCATTGTCTAACGCCTCTTGCACGTAGTAGTCCGGCAGCTGCACTAAACCCAGACCGCGTTTCGCTGCGTCCACCAAAGCAAAACCGCTGTTGCATTTAATCCTTCCCGACACGCGCAAAGACTTATCGCGTTTATTTTCTTTAAAGTGCCAATAGTCGACAGAGCCAACCAAGCACTGATGCCGTCCCAATTCCGACAACGTATGTGGCTCACCAAAACGCTCCAAGTACATCGGACTGGCACACACGTAGGTTTGACGTGAGGAAAGACGCTTGGCGATCATGCTGGAATCTTGCAAGCGGCCAAGACGAATCGCTACGTCTACACCTTGCTCAATCAAATCCAGCTTTTGGTTGGTCAGCACTAAATCAAGGTCCACACGCGGGTATTTTTCCAAAAACTGATGCAAAAGCGGCGCGAGGTTCATTTCCCCATACGTCACGGGAGCCGTTACGCGCAGTAAACCGCGCGGTTCGGTCTGCATTTGCGTTACGGCAAGCTCGGCCAGTTCTAACCCTTCCACCAAATGTTTACACTGCTGGTAATAGAGTTGTCCGGCTTCAGACAGGGAGACTTTTCGCGTCGTGCGATGCAGCAATTTCACCGCAAGTCGTTCTTCAAGTGCTGATACCCGACGACTGATTTGTGCCACCGATGTTTTCAGCTTAGCTGCTGCTCCGGTAAAACTGTTGGTTTCTGCCACAGCAACAAATTCGCTGACCCCTTCCCAATTCGCCATGCTGTATTCCTGTCGACCTCTTTTAGACAAATAGTGATGAAAATGTTCTCGTCGCGCTACGCTTTGAAAACGGGAGAATTTTACGCATCAGGCAACGGACGAAGATCGCCGTACTGCGCATCAAGCTCAATGCCGAAGTATTCTTTCAATGCATCCAAATAGGCTTGGCCCGACTCTAACTCCAATTCTGTCTGCTCACCTTGGCTGGTGTATTTGAGTGTGTAGTTAAGCAATGTCACCAACCCACTTTCTGTTGCTTTCGCCGCGACTCTTGCACTGGTAAAACGCGAGTGAGGAGAAGTGGAGGTAAAAAAGTTGCCACACGCGATATCACCCGCAAATACAAACTCTAAATCGAAGCTATAAAGGTTGTTCCACGTGTCCGTTCCGTCCGTTGACAACACTTGAAGGAAGTAACCAAACTGAGCATCTTCGACAAAGCGGAAGGTTTGTAAATCCGTTTGAATCACTTGGTTGAGGATAAACGGCAATGGCGCGCGCGGCGTATTGGAGCCAAAGCCCACATCAACAATCCATGCTTGTTCATCCAGCGTTACCAACGTGATTTGATGACTACGGCCAGTTGGTGTGCCCGACACATGCACACGCCCTAGTAAACTGCGTGCTTCAAATCCGAGAGTATTGAGTACCTCAAGCATTAAACCATTCAATTCAAAACAGTAACCACCGCGAGAGTGATACACCGTTTTTTGAATGATGTCTTCAATCTCAACAGAGATGCCGCGCTGCAACGCAATATCAAAGTTCTCAAACGGCAGGCTGCGGTGCTGTGCCACGTGTACTTTATGTAATGTTTCTAAATCGGCAGGTAGCTCTCTTGGCAAACCGAGCTTGGTTAAATAGGCATTCAGATCCGTCTTGTTCATAATCACTCTTACTTCGCTGATGGGTTGATTGCGTTCTACTCGAGCCCCTCTACCTAACTTCAGGTCAACTGCCTTTTCCGCTTTCCCTTCCGCGTTGAGGAGGCATCACACTCTTATAATCTGCTTACCTTACCATTATTACGTATATGTAAAAATCATTTTCAAAATGGACGGATTATCATTTTTATTGAAACACCTAGAATAGATACCAACAAAACGACGCAGCGCAGTAAGCAAACCTTAACTACGCTTATTACGTCACTCCATATACTGAGAATATAAAGGAAAATCCAATGACTGTTGAAATCAAACCTGGTCAAACTCACATCAAATCCAAGGCAATGGTTGCATGGGCCGCTGGCGAACCACTGAAAATGGAAGAAGTGGATGTACAGCTTCCTAAAGCGGGTGAAGTGCTAGTGCGCATCGTCGCAACAGGTGTTTGTCATACTGATGCGTTCACACTGTCAGGCGACGATCCAGAAGGCATCTTCCCTTCTATTCTTGGTCACGAAGGTGGCGGTATTGTTGAAATGGTTGGCGAAGGCGTTACCAGCGTTGAGGTTGGCGACCACGTGATTCCTCTTTACACCGCAGAATGTGGCGAGTGTAAGTTCTGTAAATCGGGCAAAACCAACCTTTGTCAGGCCGTGCGTGAAACACAAGGTAAAGGTCTGATGCCCGATGGTACAAGTCGTTTTTCTATCAACGGTGAAACCATCTTCCACTACATGGGTTGTTCTACTTTCTCTGAGTACACGGTACTCCCTGAAATCTCGCTAGCGAAAGTAAACAAAGATGCACCACTTGAAGAAGTGTGTCTGTTAGGTTGTGGCGTAACAACTGGTATGGGCGCAGTTATGAATACGGCAAAAGTTGAAAAAGGCGACACGGTTGCGATATTCGGTCTGGGTGGTATCGGTCTTTCAGCAATCATCGGTGCACGCATGGTGGGTGCAAGCCGCATCATCGGTATCGATATCAACGAAAGCAAATTCGATCTTGCAAAACAGCTAGGCGCAACCGATGTGATTAACCCACAGAAATTCGACAAGCCTATCCAAGAAGTGATTGTTGAAATGACTGACGGTGGTGTTGACTACTCATTCGAATGTATCGGTAACGTAAACGTGATGCGTCAGGCACTTGAGTGTTGTCACAAAGGTTGGGGTGAGTCGGTGATCATCGGTGTTGCGGGTGCTGGTCAAGAGATCTCAACTCGTCCATTCCAGCTAGTTACTGGTCGTGTATGGCGTGGCTCGGCTTTCGGTGGTGTTAAAGGCCGCTCTGAGCTTCCAGAAATCGTAAACCGTTACATGGCTGGTGAGTTTGGCTTGCAAGAGTTCATTACTCATACAATGGGATTGTCTGACGTAAACAAAGCGTTTGATCTGATGCACGAAGGTAAGAGTATCCGTACTGTTATTCATATGGATCAATAATGCTGCCTCAGGCTCTCCTTTTGGGGAGCCTGAATTCATTCTGTTGTTAGAGAGTTTATTCATGACCATTGAAAATGTAAGCCAGGCCAAAGTGTTTGGCGGTTGGCACAAACAATATACACACGAATCCAAAGCCCTAAACTGCACGATGCGCTTTGCGATTTTCTTACCACCGAATGCAACTAAATCGAACCCCGTACCCGCTTTGTACTGGCTATCTGGTTTAACCTGCACCGATGAAAACTTTATGCAGAAAGCGGGCGCATTTCGTATGGCGGCCGAGCTTGGCATTGCGATCATTGCACCAGACACGAGTCCAAGAGGCGAAGGTATCGCTGACGATGAAAACTATGACCTAGGTAAAGGAGCTGGCTTTTACCTTAATGCGACTCAAGCACCTTGGTCACTGCATTACTTCATGTACGATTACGTGACTAAAGAGTTACCAGAGATCATTGAAAGCAATTTCCCTGTCTCAGAAGTAAAATCGATTTCTGGGCACAGCATGGGAGGTCACGGAGCATTAACCATTGGTCTGAAAAACGCAGAACAATATCGCTCAATATCGGCGTTTAGCCCTATCTGTAACCCAGTCCAATGCCCTTGGGGACAAAAAGCCTTTACTGCTTACTTAGGCAAAGATATTGAAAGCTGGAAGCAATACGATGCAAGTGAGCTTCTCAAGCAAAAACCATCACCACTTCCTATTTTGGTTGATCAAGGTGATGCTGATGGCTTCCTCAACGAGCAACTTAGGCCAGAAGCGCTGGTTTCTGCAGCAAAATTGCATGATTCAAACCTGAACTTAAGAATGCAATCTGGTTATGACCATAGCTATTATTTCATCTCAAGCTTTATTGACGATCATCTCAACTTCCATGCGAAGTATTTGTTTGCCTAATTCATAGAAGTAACTTGATGAATTAAAAAATAAAGTCACCTACCTAGGTGGCTTTATTTTTGGTGCGTATTAACATACCAATCTTAAATAACATTGGAATAAAGATAGAGAACAATGTAAGGATGAAATCGGGTTTGCTTATACCTCAATCATTAACCCTTCTAATTCTCATTCACAATACAATTCATCGGTTGAAAATAGGATTAATTTCCATTAAAAATCTTCGAACTGACGCGAATTCGTTATAGAGCGAAATAATAACGCATATTTCTGACCTTTTAATTAAGAAGTCACTTAATAACCTTGACGTAAAGTAAACCGACAGTTAATTTTCAAACATAACATATTATAAATATCTCATCCGGTTGGCTCTATTATTACAATTACAAATAAAGTACCGCTAGCACCTTTGTCCTAGCTCAGCAAAAAAGAATAAAACTCAAAGGGCATATGATGAAAAAGATAGTCGCGCTAGGTCTGTTTTTTGTTGCGCCATTCTTATCTGCAAGTACGATCGTATTTAGCAGTAGCCAACAACCTAGTGTCACATTAAAACTGGAAGAGATTCAATCTTTACCAACCACCAGCTACACAACCACACTACCTTGGATCCCTGCTTCTTCTGAATTTCTTGGGGTCAAACTTAGTACGCTCCTCACCCACGTCTATGGCAAAGTGCCAGAACAAGTTGATGTCAGTAGCTTGAGTGACTATCACTCGACACTGTCTCGACAAGACATTCTTAGATACCAACCAATACTGGCTTACCAACAAGATCAACACTATATAAAAGTCAGGAATAAGGGGCCATTTTGGGTAATATACTCTCTTAGTCTCTATCCTGAGCTCAACTACAATAAATATCACGCGCAAATGGTCTGGCAAGTAAATGAGATGAAAGCAAAATAATTAGAATGAAGTTATCAGAACCCACCCCTCAAAAGCAGAGAGCACCACAATACTCGACAACCAGTAAAATGTTGCTTGTGGTGTTTGCCACTTCTTTGCTTCTCGCAAATGTATTGCTTCTGCAGCAGACACGCGCACTGTCACAAAACTTTAATAATGAGCAAAAACAAGCAACCTGGTTTTTATTCCAACTCTCTAAAGAGCTTTCGGAGCTTGTCGGAGAAGCGAGACGAGTCGATGAAAATGTATTAAATATCGAAGGTGCAGAGCTACAATATGAATTAGCCTGGAGTAGATTCGATTTATTAATTAGTAGTAATGAAGCCTACACTTTTTTCTCTCGAAATAATATGCATCAGTATTTCATTGATCTTTTTGAGGAATTTCAGGGGCTGGAAGCGCAATTAGTTGAAGCAAGAACTGGCGATAGCCAAGCTGCGGCTCAATTTTATCGATCCACTCAAACACTGTACTTAAGCTTGGTCGATTTCGTTAATCAGAACTTTCGCCTAAGCAGCAAAGTCTATGAGGCACAGAAAGGAGAAACGCAACGGTTAATGCAAGCGCAGTATATGCTGTTTGCTACATTCGTTTTGTCGATCCTGTCTCTGACTTATTTCTTTTATCGTGAATCCCATTTCCATAGAAAACTGGCGCTCAGCGACCCACTGACTCATCTTGGAAATCGCAATGCATTATTTATCAACCTGAATGAGCTCACTCAAGAGAAAAAGCCTTTTTCTCTGTGGATTTTAGATTTAAATGGTTTTAAGAGTGTCAACGATACACACGGTCACCAAGTGGGAGACACCGTACTGCGTGAAATTGCTAGACGGCTTAAATCTATGGCGTTGAATGATTTTACCGTCTATCGCATGGGAGGCGATGAGTTCGCCGTCATCCTCGAAGGGGAGCATGTTGATGAAGAAGTCGTTCATGAGCATATCAATGCGGTATTTGATGCGCCAATACTAAACTCCGACAACGTCGCAACACTATCAACCAGCATGGGCTTAGCCCAATACCCAAAAGACAGTAACAATGTTGACTTTCTTATCAGCATAGCGGATAAGCGCATGTACAAAATGAAATTTCAACGTTAAACGGTATTTATGATGAGAAAGTTCATGCAAGTACTGCTTCTACTGGCAGTCATTGCGGCAGGTGTGTTGGCTTGGGTATTTATCCCATCGCACGAAACCATCGGGCAAAAAACGCTTGAGCAGGCACTCAACGATGACTACAGCCTCGTTGGGCATCGAATCTACTCAACCGATCCGGATGCTGGCAACCGATTCGGCTACTTCGTATTGGCAACGGGCCAGAGCATTGAAGAGCAAGAGCCGTTTTTGGTCACTTCGGATCAGTTTATTCGCATGGAACAAACGGGTGATAATACCTTGTCTGTGACCGTCAATGGCCGTATTTACCAATACCACAACGACTTGTGGGTACCAAAATCGGATGGAAAGTTGCAGCACTTTTTAGTCAGCGCAACCGCTAAGTACGTGCGCTAAAAAACGGGAACATTACTACCCCCTCCCACCACACAAAAAACAAAGCCCCGCATACACTGCGGGGCTTTTTACGTTAAGAAGAAAAGAACATCGAAAGGATGAGCGTTACTTCGCTAACACTTTCTCTTTAATCACTTTTAGTACCCCAGCCTCTTGGTTGCTTGGCGCAGAATAACGAGCGATTTTCTTAATCTCTTCATGCGCATTGGCAACCGCGTACGAATGCTCACTGACTTGCAGCATTTCGAGGTCGTTGAGGTAATCACCAAACGTCATGGTTTCTGCCGGAGTAAAATTCATCGTCTCTTGAAGGTGCTGGATGGCCGCGCCTTTAGACGCCTCGGCATTCATCACATCCAGCCAAATTTTTGCGCTCACTACGACTTTATGCGTTGCGCCAAACTTCGCGTTCATGGTCGGGAACAGGAGCTCTTCCGAACCGTCAAAGTGACAAATTGCTACCTTAATAAACTCGTCTTCGACCTCAAGCAAATCCGGCACATATTCACAGCGGTGGTAGTACTTTTGAAATTCTTCCAGCGATTGCTGATCATGCGTTTCGATGTACGCCGAGCGCTTGCCACACAATACGATGTTTGCTCCGTCAATTTCACGAGCCGCTTTCACAATCTCCGCCACTTCCGCTTTAGGAATAGTGCAACTGTAGAGCTCTTTGTCTTGGTACATCACCAAGGTGCCGTTTTCGGCCACATACAACACTCGATCTTTGATTGGCGCGAACGTGTCTCGCAGGCTGTAATACTGACGACCAGACGCAGCGGAGAACAAAATGCCTTGCTCTTCCAGTTGCAAAAACAGGTCGAAAAACTCTGGATCCAAACGACCGTATTGGTCAAGCAAAGTGCCATCCATATCGGAAGCAATAAATTTGATGCGAACTTGTGACATTAACTAAAACTCTAAATGACGCTGCGAAAAATATATCCATGTAAGGTACAGGATCTTGTATGAATCTCAAGTCGGGATGACGACGCCTTTCGCAATTACCAAGGGTGCAGTTTAAAGTAATCTTCACTGTGATCGATGAAGGCTCTCACCGCAGGAGACAAGTGTTTACGTGATGAATACAGCGCGTAAATGTTGAGATCATTTGGCTTCCAATTCGGCAACACCGACTCAAGCTGACCCGATTGCAGATAGATATTGCTCAAATAGGTTGGCAGCATCGAAATACCCATGCCTTGCAAAGCGCCATGCAATAACGCTGTGGCCTCATTGCTGGTTAGGCGACACTCAATTCCCACCGATTCGAACTGCTCGCCCTGAGACAAATGCCACACGTGACGCTCAAAGTTTTTGTAACCCAAACAGTCGTGTGAAGATAAATCTCGCGGATGCGCGATCGCGCGATGAGTTTGCAAGTATTGCGGCGATGCCACCAACACCGATTCACACACCGCAATCGGCTTACCAATCAAAGAAGGATCGGGATCTGACGCAATTCGGATTGCCAGATCGATGCGTTGCTCGGTTAGATCACTCACTGAATCTTGCAGATCTATGTCGATATGCACTTTGGGGTGCTTTTGCATAAAACTGTTTACGGCTGGGATCAACTGTGAGAACCCAAATGAAGTGCTAGACGCGAGACGGATTTTTCCGGACAGCTCACCATCAACGGCAATGTTCGACGTCAACGTATCGGCCTGTTTTAACCAGCGCTCAATCTGAGGCAAGCTGCGCTCCCCTGCGGTGGTGAGCGACACCTTGCGCGTGGTGCGGTGCAACAAACGAGTTTGCAACCAGTTCTCCATCGCCTCTACATAACGAGTCACCATTGGCCGAGACATGTCTAACCGCTCGGCGGTCGCGGTAAAACTGCCAGAATACACCACATCCACAAATACTTTTGCTGCCGTTACTCTGTCCATACATTTGCTCGAAATAAGAAATAGTGATGCACATTATTGTGTATTTTTCCGAGCGTATCAATTTCCTAATATAGCTCCCGTTCCCAAGCCATGGTCGCTTGGCCCCAAATTCTTTAGGAGCTTATTATGAAAAAATTCACTTTGATTGCTGCATCCATTTTAATGGCAAGCCCTGTTCTAGCGGCAAACCACTCTCCCCTTACTCTTGAGGTTTACAACGCCGACGGTAACAGCTTCCACGTAAACTCAACCTTGGTATACGGTGAGACTGACGCCATGGTTATCGACACTGGCTTCACCAAAGCTGACGCGATGCGTATTGCCGCTAAAGTGTTGGACTCAGGCAAAACGCTTAAAACCATTTTCATCAGCCAAGCGGACCCTGATTACTATTTTGGCGCAGAGGCCTTACACCAACAGTTCCCTGATGCGCAGATCATCACAACGCCAGCGGTTCAAAAAATTATTAAAGAGAAGTTGGCTGGAAAGTTGGCGTACTGGGGACCAAAGCTTGGCGCAAACGCACCGGTAAAACCAGTAATCCCTGTCGCATACGACAAAGCATCATTAGAGCTAGAAGGTCATAAGATTGAAATCCGTGGTAACCATGGCACATCAGCACACCGCCCTTACCTATGGATTCCAGATAACAAAGCGATTCTAGGTAACGTAGCCGTGTACTCAAACGTGCATTTATGGATGGCAGATGCCGCTGACCAAACCGCTATCAATGCTTGGGAGCAGCAGCTTAGCGAGATGCTTGCGCTTAAACCTCAAGTGGTCATTCCTGGTCACATGAAAGCAGGCACAAAGCTGAACGCAGACACCATTCGCTACTCGCAACAATACTTGCAGGATTTTCAGCAAGCGAAAAAACACAGCAATAACAGTGCTCAACTCATTGACACCATGTCAGCGAAATACCCAGAAGCTCAATTGCCAATCGCGCTAGAAATCGGTGCGAAAGTGCATACTGGTGAAATGTCATGGTAACCGTGCATTACTTCTTCGATCCCATGTGTGGTTGGTGCTACGGGGCATCACCACTCATCGAAGCCTTGATGGACACCTCTCAATTTAAGGTGGAGCTTCATCCCGGCGGCATGATTGAGAAGCGCGCAATTGAGCCTGAATTTCGTCAGCACATCATCAACAGTGACGCTCGTATCGCAACCGAAACCGGAGCAACGTTTGGTGAAGCATATCTGCAACGCGTGAAAAGCGAAGATGCGTTTGTTCTTGATTCTTATCTACCCACACAAGCGATCTTGAGTGCGGAGAAAATGGGGCTGAATCCATGGCACATGCTAAAGGCCATCCAATCCGCGCATTATCAGCTCGGGTTAAAAGTGAATGAAGCATCGACGCTCAAAGCCATTGCAGAATCGCTAGGTTTAGCAAACGATGTGTGGGAGCAAAACATGACGTTAAGCGAAGCCGATCTAGATGAGAAAATTCGCTCTAGCCGACAGTTGATGCGCCAGTTACACGTTGGTGGTTATCCAACCCTGATTGCAGAAGTAAATGGCGAGTACCTGACCTTGCCGCACTCGGCCTACTACGACAAACCGGCACAGTGGAAGCTGGCATTACAAAAACTGCAATAAGCTCTTCCCCACTCGCTCTTGTTCTTAATCCAAGAGCGAGTGCCAACACCGACATGGCAATCCTGACTCAAACAGGTACAATCCTCGCTCGATTTTTTACTCGCGCGGATACCCACCATGCACTCGCCTGAACATTGTTTTACTCGTTTTACTGCTGATACTTCTGACTATGAATTACCAACGCAGTTTACGTTTCCGTTCTACTACACGCCGCATCCTCTTTGCGTTATGGCCGCAAAGCAATTGCAACAGCACTTATTAGCGCAAACCGACTTCGAACACGATTTTGGTTTTGTTAATGAAGAAACGGGGCGAGGCAAAATGTTTGGCGTATTACTAGTAGAAAGCTCTCAAGGCGAGCTCGGCTTTTTAAGTGCGTTTTCTGGCAAAATTGCTGACCAAAACTTGATTCCAGGATTTGTCCCTCCTGTGTACGACATGCTGACCGATGAAGGCTTCTTCCGCGCAGAAACGGATGCCATCAACGCCGCCAATGCGGAGTACAAAACCTGTGCTGCGAATCCGGAATTGGCGGAGCTTAAAGCGCAAATCCAAGCCGACCGAGCCGCTTATCAACAAGAAGAGCAAACACAGCGCCAAGTGATGATTGACGGCCGCGCCACACGCAAACGACAGCGCCAACAGGGCGAGCAAACACTCAATGCCGATGACCTCAAAATCTTGTTGGATGAGCTGGGTAAACAAAGTGTCGCCGAGAAAAACGTTCTCAAATACTTAAAGCAAGCGTGGGATGAAAAGCTTGCAATCAAAGAAGCGCGCTTGGCCGAGTTAGAGCAGCAACTTGCTCATCTGAAAGAGCAGCGCAAGACACTCTCCAACGCTTTACAGCACAAACTGCATAAACAATACCGCTTCCTAAACAGCCATGGCGAAGCACGCGACTTGGTGGACATTTTTGCGGACACCACAAACCCAATACCACCAGCAGGTGCAGGGGAATGTGCTGCGCCAAAACTGCTCCAATACGCGTTTAAATACGGATTCAAACCGCTGGCGCTGGCAGAATTTTGGTGGGGTGTGTCGCCAAAGTCTGAGGTTCGCCAACACAAAAAATTCTACCCATCGTGCAACAGCAAATGTCAGCCGATTTTAGGCCATATGATGCAAGGGCTGGATGTCGAACCTAACCCATTGGCGGAGAATTGGGCAGAAGGCAAAGAGCTGAAAATAATCTACCAAGACGACGCTATGGTCGTGGTCAACAAGCCCTCGGGCTTACTTTCAGTGCCGGGTAAAACCATCAAAGACTCTGCTTATACACGCCTACAAGCGATGTTCCCTAATGTGGAAGGGCCGTTTGTGATTCATCGCCTCGACATGGCGACCTCTGGCATTTTGGTGTTTGCCTTAACTAAGCGCGCGAACAAAAGTCTGCAAAAACAGTTTATGGCTCGCGGCGTACAAAAACGTTATATGGCACTACTCGAAGGCGTATTGAACGCGCCAGAAGGGGAAATTTCACTGCCAATGCGTGGTGACCCCGACGACCGCCCACGTCAACTGGTGTGTTTTGAACACGGGAAACATGCAGAAACCTACTGGCAACTGATTGAAGTCAAAGATGGACGCAGCAAGGTATACATGTATCCGAAAACCGGGCGAACTCACCAACTACGTGTACACAGTGCTCATCACATGGGATTAAACATGCCGATGGTTGGTGATGGTTTATACGGCGAAAAAGCGAATCGCTTACACCTGCATGCTGAGATGCTAGAGCTGGATCATCCATACAGCAAAGAGCGCATGGTGTTCAGAGCTGAGTGCGAATTCTAACGTCTTCCAGATTTAAAATAACAAAAGGCACTGACTAACAGTGCCTTTTTGGTTTCTAACAACAGAATAAGCGCGATACCGAAAACCGTTAGCTCACCTTAAACTTGGTCCACACCTGAGAGCGCCAACGCCTTGCCATGATGATACCACGTACCCATTCATCGAGTGCGATTGCCATCCAAGCCCCTAAAACGCCATAACCCAAGTGGATGCCAAAGATGTAAGAGAAAAGCACGCCTAGTCCCCACATACTCAAAATCCCCATTTGCACTGGGAACTTGATGTCACCCGCGCCTTTGAGCCCCGCGATAAAAATCAGGTTAAACACACGTCCGGCCTCGAGCAAAATTGAGCCCATGACTAACGAGCCTGCCAATGCGAGTATTTCTGGTTGATCGGTAAATACGCGCAGAATCTCTTCTCTAAACAGGTAAATCAGTGTGGTTGCCGCCGTTGATGCCACAAATCCCACTAAGAAGTAGATTTGTACACGTTTTAAAATGCTGCTCACCCAACCTTTACCGATGTAGTAACCAGTCTGAATTTGCGCTGCCTGACCAATTGCCAACGCGAAAGCAAACGAGAAACGGGCAATGTTTTGCGCATAAGTGAAAGCTGCCAACGATGCCGTCCCCATTTGCACCACAAAGTACACAATGCAGATTTGCGCCACGTTGTAAGACAGCACTTCACCCGCGTTCATACCGCCGATTTTTAAGATCTTTTTGTAAATCTCTGCGGGCACTTGTTTCATGGTCGACATCGGTAGTTCAACGCTGCTGCGAGCGAGAATAAACCATAACATTAACGTACCGATGACTTGGCTGACGACGGTTGCTATTGCTACACCCTGCACACCATACACAGGTAAACCGAATGGCTGGTAAAGCGCAATATAGTTACCAATGATGTTGAACACACCCGAGATCAAGTTCACCACCATTGGAGAACGTGAATAACCATGACTACGCAGAATAGTTGTAAAAACAACGCCAATCGTAACGTTAAACGTCATCGCACCGCTTATCAGCAGATATTCATGAGCGTACTGCTCGACTTGCGCTTCCAAGCCGTAATACGGGAGTAGATATATCGCGCCAAGCACGGCAATCACACTCAAAAACGCACCGACAATCACAGACAGCGCAATACTTGCAACGCCGACGTTCACAGACTCTTGCTCGCGCCCAGCACCGTTGTATTGGGCAATCAAAATCCCCGTTCCGCTGCTGACAAACGTCGAAACGATGATTAAGAAAAAGGTAATCTGCGTGATCACACCAACAGCGGATACCGCTTTGTCTGAGTAGCCACTCAGCATGAACACGTCACTGGTTCCTAAAGCCGTCCGTAGCAAAATTTCGACAAGAATCGGCCAAGCTAACGCCACAATGGACATTCGCTGGTTGATGTTCTGGCTTTTAGGCATGTTTGTAACCTTTCCTACAACTAAAAACTGCCTCACAAAATGTGTGAAGCAGTTTGGAAAAAGAGTGACTCGAACGAAGCTCGATATGAGGTCGTGATTTAGCGCGGATTCTAGTCGCATATTGGTCACAACGACAACAATATTTCGCTCTGTTTCGGAAAAATATTTCTAATGCTTTTTCACAACGAAAAACTCATTGACGGAACTTAGAGATCGTCGATTGACGAACAATGAGCTCAATAGGTAGAAGGCGCCATTCATGCTACTCCCAACAGAGTTGAGTCAGGATAGATCCTACAAATACGGCAGTGGAAATGCATTACTTTGAATTATCAATCGAACCATCTGAAGCCATAAAGATCCGCCATGGAAAACTTTATAAGCCTTTGTTGTGCTTTGAGCACTCTCACCAAACCACACTTCTAGGCCCATACTAAAAATGACTGACATCACATTTGGAAACTTTGTTGTTCTATTTATCGCTAAAATACCGCCTAGAATAAGCGTACACGTTAATTAAGCAAGGATACGTAATGTCGACATTGGCTGGAGCACGCTTAGAGGAAATGGCGGATATCCGCTCAACAAGAAAAAAGAAAATTGTCTTTTTATGCTCCAGTATCGCCGCGGCATGTTTAACTTATGGCTCCATTGCTCAATTGTTTGAGGATAATTGGGGATTAAGCTTTTTCCATGCTCTGTGTGCCTTAGCCTGTTTAGGTATCAGTTATGTGATAAAGGTTCAACGACATCATCAATATGCCGACCTATGGCTGAGTGCAGTCTTGATGTTCGAAGGGTTATTGCTACTTCTGTATAACGATGCCCCCTCAGGCAAACTGCTATGGCTATACCCCATTGTCGCCACTCTGGTGCTGATCAATGAGTTTAAAGTCGGTCTGCTGTTTAGTGGTACCTATATCTTACTGATCTTTTTTGGCGTCGTTTTTTTAGATCGGCTACCAACAGCCAGTGACATCATAGAACGACGATTTATGCTGACCCTGATAGCAACTGCATTTGTGTGTCACACATTCTCGTATTACTACACAAAAGTCCTCAACTACATTCAAACACTTTATCGTGAAGGGATTGAAGAGTTGGCGTATTTTGACCAACTCACAGGGCTTGCCAACCGCTGGAGCTTTGAAACTTGGGCGCGAGCAAAGCTCGATGAGATCAACCATTCATCTGATGACAGTATCACTGCTCTGGTCTTCCTTGATATTGATAACTTCAAACATATTAACGACACCTACGGACACGATATTGGTGACCAAGTGCTTCAAGCCTTTGCAACTCGATTAAAAAACAATGTTCGCCATAAAGACAGAAAAACCGACAAACACGACTACTCCATCGCTCGATTTGCGGGCGACGAGTTTGTGCTCATGCTGTACGACATAAACAGTAAAGATGACCTAGACAGCATTTTGAAGCGTATTGTGAATCTATTCCCAAAAGGCTACCGAAGCTACGATATGATTAACGAGTTAACGATGAGTGTGGGCGCTGCTATCTACAAACAAGATGCGAAAGACTTATCTGAATTGACTCGGTGCGCAGATAAAGCAATGTATGCGGCTAAACACACAGGGAAAAACCAATACGCGTATTACGAGCACTGCAATACCGAAGAGAAGTCAGCCTCTGAAACGCCAGCTGTGTCAGAAGCTTGCTAACGGTTAAGCGAATACATGCATCACCCATAGCCCCAGCACCAGAAATACGATTAGCCACACAGCTTGCAACACTCTGCTCGGCTTATCTTGCTGGCGACCGAATTGGCCTTTAAACGCACGGTCTTTCACTTTGCCCATTAAGCCTTTTCCTAGAGCACGTCGATAGAATTCACGTCTCTTATGGGCTGCATTGGCGACCTCGGTAAAACGATGTCTTTGCTCATTGGTGAGATCTTTGTCCTCGTAACGAGGAGGGAGATCAGAATGCTTGCGTTGTACTGCCATCACTTCCTCCCTGGTCGATGGGTACATTTTTATTAAGTATATACCCAAATAACCAAAAGATGCGTTATAAGTGAAGGACATAGACGAAAAAACCACCCGAAGGTGGCTTTGTTACAGGCAAAAAGGACGCTTTAGAAGTACTCACATAAATACGCAGTCGCGTCTTTCACTTGAAGCTCAAATGAGGAGTTCCCTTCCACTTCAAAAAACTCACCACTTTGGTAAGTCGTCCAATCACTCTCGCCGACACGCTTGACCACAAGTGCACCTTTTACAACCGTCATACGCTCAGGCGCTTGAGTGCCGAACGTGTATTCACCAGGAAGCATTACACCAACGCTAACGTCCTGATCATTCTGGTTAAAGCCTAGTGATTTTACACTACCTGCAAAATAGCTATTTTCCTTAATACTCATTATTGGTTTCCTTATCAAAAGTCCGCTCTTTTTTACCTTGTTTCTTCCTGTTACTCAAGCTCTGAAAGCCATTAAGCTCAACGTTATAAAGCACATCCTTTGCTACTGAGCGAGGCCACCTTTTTCTAGACTTAACCAGACGACGTAATTAGTGAGATAAAGTCGGTGAATTAGTTAACGCTAGCAAACAATAAAACCATCAATAAGAGTGTATCCGAATGTAAAAGTGGACATTAGATCATAATTTCTTAGTCTTAATGGCGGGATTGTTTGTTTTTGAGAAGGAAGGTTTCCACCATATTAAAAAAGGGAAGAAAAGTAGACCAATGACGGACTCAGCTCGCCGAAGGCGGAAAACAAGACAGGAACCAAAACTTTCATTTTGGGCTCGCCACCAATCCAAAGTCCTCAAAAGCACATTTGCCGTTTTTGGGGTGGGTCTTTTGACGTTTTTCAGCTATCAAATCCACCTATCCTATCAAGACCATATTGACCCGGAAAAAGTCTACGGCGAGTGGATTGAGATCGGCGCGCCACCCTACCAAACAGAACGTCTGACTTTCACCGAGGATGGGGTATATCGAAACCATCGACTCATCACGACAGAATTTGAATTCGATGGAAAGGTCATCACGTTGAACACCGGATTAGGAAAAACCGCGTACCAGATCTCGGGCTCTCACCTTTCACCTCAGATTCGCCGTATTGAGCCTCTTATTCCAGACCAACGATTCATCCGTAAGGGATTTGAGCATACCGTTCAAGGCTCAGAAACCGGAGCGGCTTCAAAACGTCGCGCTGCATTAAGTGAACATTTCAGCCGTGACTAGCACGTCTTCACGGCTATTTCTCCTTTCAATTCTCTTTCTATTTCGATGAAACAAAACCTTAATAAACAATGAAATAAGGTATTCATCGCATTTATCACACTCGCTACTGAGTAAACAATAATTTTAGTTTCTGCTGAGATTTTATAAATTATTGACTCAGTCTGACACTTTCTGTGTAACAGAGTGCGAGTTTTAGTTAAGTTCTCTCAAGTGCCTCGAAAACCGTCTTAATTTTTTTTGACGAAAAAAAACTCTCTGAAATGCTGAGTGTGATGCTTTTGCACATGGAGTAAATCCAATCATCTTATCTGGTGCAAGAGCAGCCTATGTTCTAGGTAGAACATGAATCCAAGGATTGAGAGAGAAGTTATGATTCGATTTAACCTATGTGCAGCTGGCGTTGCTTTAGCACTATCAGGTGCTGCAGTTGCGGCTCCAACCTCACCAAGTATCGATATGTACGGTTCCAACAACCTTCAGTTTTCTAAAATTGAACTCGCGATGGAAACCACGTCAGGCTACTACGACATGGTGAAATACCATGAGCAAGCGAAGATCACTGTTAAGTTTAACCAGTGGAGTGGCACGCCAGGTGATACTTACAACGTCTATTTTGATGGTGCAAAAGTAGCAACCGGCCCAATCACTGGTAGCCAAACAACAGCGACATTTGAATATGGTCAGGGCGGCCTATACCAAATGGAAATCGAGGCATGTGATGCGACAGGTTGTGCGAAAAGCGCACCAGCTGAAATCACGATTGCAGATACCGATGGTTCTCACTTGAAGCCACTGACGATGAATGTTGATCCAAACAACAAAACGTACAATACCGATCCAAGCGTCGTGATGGGTACGTATTTTGTTGAGTGGGGCATCTATGGTCGTGACTACACGGTCGATAACATGCCAGTCGACAACTTGACTCACATCCTTTACGGTTTTATCCCAATTTGTGGCCCAAATGAGTCTGTGAAGTCTGTTGGCGGCAACAGTTTCAATGCACTACAAACCGCTTGTACAGGCGTGCCTGACTACGAAGTCGTGATCCACGACCCTTGGGCTGCTTATCAGAAGAGCTTCCCACAAGCTGGTCATGAATACAGCACACCTATCAAGGGTAACTACGCAATGCTAATGGCATTGAAACAACGTAACCCTGATCTAAAAATCATCCCATCTATCGGTGGCTGGACACTGTCTGACCCATTCTTCGATTTCGTAGACAAGAAAAACCGAGACACATTCGTCGCATCAGTTAAGAAGTTCCTGAAAACTTGGAAATTCTACGACGGTGTTGATATCGACTGGGAATTCCCTGGTGGCGGCGGTGCAGCCGCGGATAAGGGCGACCCTGTAAACGATGGCCCAGCTTACATCGCACTGATGCGTGAATTGCGCGTAATGCTTGATGAATTAGAAGCTGAGACTGGCCGTACTTACGAGCTAACGTCAGCTATCGGTGTCGGTTACGACAAGATTGAAGACGTAGACTATGCAGATGCGGTTCAATACATGGACTACATCTTCGCGATGACTTACGACTTCTATGGCGGTTGGAACAACGTTCCTGGTCACCAGACTGCGCTTTACTGTGGTTCATTCATGCGCCCTGGTCAGTGTGACGGTAGTGGCGTTGATGAGAACGGCGAACCGTACAAAGGTCCTGCTTACACAGCAGATAACGGCATCCAGCTTCTTCTTGCTCAAGGCGTTCCTGCGAACAAGCTAGTACTTGGTACAGCAATGTACGGTCGTGGCTGGGAAGGCGTAACTCCAGATACGCTAACCGATCCAAATGACCCAATGACAGGTACTGCAACAGGTAAACTGAAGGGCAGTACAGCGCAAGGTGTTTGGGAAGATGGCGTAATCGACTACAAAGGCATTAAGTCATTTATGCTAGGTGCCAACAACACTGGCATCAACGGCTTCGAGTACGGCTACGATGCCCAAGCAGAAGCACCATGGGTATGGAACCGTACTACGGGCGAGTTGATCACATTTGATGACCATCGCTCAGTGCTAGCAAAAGGTAGCTATGCTAAGTCTCTAGGTCTAGCGGGTCTATTCTCTTGGGAAATCGACGCGGATAACGGTGACATTCTCAACGCAATGCACGAAGGTATGGCTGGCGGAGTGGTTCCTCAACCAAACCGTAAACCAACCGCAGCTGCTGGCGCAGATCAATCTGTAACTGGCCCAGCAAGTGTGGTTCTAGATGGTAGCCTATCGAAAGACTCTGACGGCACTATCGCAAGCTACGCTTGGGAGCAAGTCTCTGGTACTGCAGTGGTACTAGCAAGCGCCAACACTGCGAAAGCAAGCTTTGATGCAGCAGAAGTTACCGTTGAGGAGCAATTAACTTTCAAGCTGACAGTGACTGACAACGAAGGTGCAACGGCATCTGACCTTGTTGTAGTAACTGTGAAGCCAGCAGGTGTGGTTGACCCAGCGAACAATGCGCCAGTAGCGCAAGTTGTTGCTCCAGCAACAGCAAACGCTGGTGACGTTGTGGTTGTAGATGCGTCAGCCTCTAGCGATGCAGACAACGATACTCTTACTTTCAACTGGACGCTGCCTCAAGGTTTGAACGCAACGGTTGAAGGTTCTAAAGTAACTTTCACTGCTGCTGAATACCCGCAAGACACTAGCCTAAGCTTTACCGTAAGTGTGAGCGACGGCAAAGCGTCTTCAACGGCAAGCGCAACTGTGGTTGTTGCACAGCATACCACCGATCCAAACCCAGGCACCTGTGACAACGCATGGGATGCAAGCGCAGTGTACACAGGCGGCAACCAAGTCACTCATGCAGGTAAAACTTGGGAAGCGAAATGGTGGACTCAGGGTGACGATCCTAGCCAATCTGGCGAATGGGGCGTTTGGAAAGAAGTTGGCGTAGCTAACTGTAACTAAGCCCGACCTTGCAGATTTTCTGTAAAGTTAACGATCAAAGGACAGCTTCGGCTGTCCTTTTTTGTTTTTATCTCATAACGAGAAAAGCGATACCATAGACGAAAAACCATCCGAGGTATTACTTTCAAATCGAATTAGCCCAAAACGGATCGAGCCAATTAGCAAGCATGAAGATTACCAAGAACGATCGAGTAAACGGTCAAAACTACTGAAGACTTGTGCACACTTCATCACTCGGCCATGGCCTTGACCTTGCGTTGTCACTAACTCAACATTTTCAATCTCTTCAGCGGCTTGTGCAGAAATACTGTACTTAGTGAACTTATCCTGCTCATCATGAACAATGATGGCTGGAGACGAGCGCTCTGCCAAACGCTTCAGCGGATCAATTGACTGTAATGGGTAACCAAATTGATCTTCAACTTCTGAAACCACAGCATTAAAAAGCTTCATCGAATAACCTGAACGCGCAATGCTACCGAATAGGTTCTCTACGTAATTCAATACCGGTGCAATAAGCAGTAAAGGCTTGTTTTCTAATTTGCTATGTCTGCACTCAAGAGCAGAAGCGGTGCCCATGCTGTGCCCAACTAGACCAACAATATCGTCTACCGTATCTAACACATCTTCTAACCCTTTGACAAAACCCGGAATGTGCCCATACTGCCCTTCACTCTCACCATGTGCTGGGTGATCGTATGCCAAAGCGGTGAAACCTTTCGACGCAATATGTTCCATCAACGGATAAAACTGACTTGCGGTGCCAGACCAACCATGAGTTAACACCCAAATAGGTCCAGAGCCCAAAGTGTAGGTTTTGATAATGCCTGCATGCCCTTTAATTTCACTCTTGGCAAGTCCTTGAGGTTCGGTGTTTTTAGGTGCTGTGCGAGCAGGTGTCAGGAGCAACTTACGCGCGGTATTCTTTGCATGGGAAGGGGCCAGCGTATGGTGTAAACGCGTACTGATGTTCACCAAACTGCGCTTAATACTGAAACGTTGCGATGTATTAAAGTAAATTTTTTCACTCATGATTATGTCCTTAACTATCAGCTTCGCACAAAAAATAGAACGGTCGTGCTTTTTATACTGATAAGAAAGAGCGAACTCAGCCGCTCTTTATGATTTTATGTCTACAAATCTGGAAAGCGAATAACTGGTATCAGCCTTTCCAGCGAGAAAATAAGTTGTCGATCCCTTGCCAAAACAGGCGCAAGCTTTCTTCCTCACCTTTAATTGAGTAAAAAACATGCGCACTCAAATAAAGACCGTATAAATCAAACGTTGCTTGGCGTGTATCTAAGTCTGCTGCAAATTCTTGCTTCTCTTTGCCTTTCGTTATTTGGATCTCCAAGTAGCTCAGCCAAGTGTCTATGGATTTACGCAGTCCGGCCTGAAGTGGACAATCTTTATCTGCCGTGTCATTCCAAGCGTCTAGAAACATACAACTTCCTTGAAATGCGTGGTTCCAAGTCATCCAAGAGTCGAGCAACCCTCGAATTTTACGTTCGATATTGCCATCCCCTGCTTCACGAACAGGCTCAATAACTCGGGCGGCGAACACTTTATTGGCGTGCTCCAATACCGATAGTTGTAAATTCAACTTCGAATTGAAGTGGGCAAACAGACCACTTTTCGACATACCGCATTGCTTGGCTAACTCACCAATCGTAAGACTTTCTAATCCGTCTTCGCTGGCGATCTCAAAAGCCCGTTGCAGAATAAACTCTTTTGTCACTTTTCCTTTTTGCATAATCTTATTTTTAGCACGATCGTTCTTTTTTGCAATCTAGAGTTAACTGGTCTAACCATACATTAGTGTCATTTTCGACTCGCTAATCACGTATTGAGTTGGTTAATGGGTTAATAATTAAGAAGTTTGAAGTAAGTCTTAAATTTAAACACAGCTTCAGTGTAAGCGCGAGTCTGTTGACTTTTTCACGCATTAATTCAGCCACAACCTGCTACTTTCACCTAAGTTTTTTTTATTTAGGTAAGTAATGTAATGGCAAAGAAACAAAAAATAGCCAGCTTAGAGTTTGCGCGTATTATTGCGATGTTTGCAATTATAGGATTGCACTGCCAGATGGCCCTGACATACTGGCAATGGGATGGAATACCGTGGGTTGGTTATATGCTCAACCAATTGGCTCGTTTTGCTGTGCCACTGTTTTTTCTCATTTCTGGTTATCTTATCCAGCCCAAGTTAAGCCGCGCACCTATCGAAACACTAAAAAACTACGCCAAACCACTGATGAAGGTTTGGCTCATTTGGAGCGTGATCAGTTTATTGATGCCATTCCAGTGGCAAACTGTCGCTGAGGCGGGGTATCTCGCCGAAAGGCAGGGCTACTGGGGCTACTTAATGTCGACCCCGTTCAATTCACTCGTCGAAGGCGGGCTCGTTCACCTGTGGTTTATTCCAGCTCTGGTCATTGCCGTTGCCTTAATTGCCTTCCTCGTGCATATCAATATGGCTCAATTGGTACTGCCAACCGCCGTATTGCTATACATATACGGCGTGTTTGCTGGCAGTTATTCGACCATTACCGACCTGCCAGCGCCTTTCTTTACTCGTAATGGGCCGTTTTTCAGTACGTTGCTGGTAACACTGGGTTATCTAGCACGAGAAGAGCAGTGGCGATGGTCGCGAAACAATACGATTCGATGCATTCTTCTTGGTACGGTGCTGCATTTTGGTGAAGCTTATTGGCTAATGCAACACGAGGTCGCTTTTAATTCTCACGACTTCCTGTTTGGTACTGTTATCTGGGCCGTGGGTGTCTTCATGTGGCTCTTAGTCCACCCACATTTTGGCGATATGCCTTGGGTATTCAAACTATCTCCTAGCGTGTTAGGCATTTATGTTAGCCATCTGCTTGTGATAATTATTATGATGAATGTCGCTGGATTTATCGGGTTGCAACACCTTGAGAAAGATGTGTTTATTTATCCTGCAACGATTGTCGCAACCATACTGCTTGTGAAAGCAATTGAGGCTTCACCGTTGAGAAAATGGCTGCTGCGCTAAATCCATTCAGCGCTCGATATAGCTAGCTCTAACTCAAAAGGGTTAGAGCTAGCCAGTTAAAATGAGATTTCTCTCTCACTGACCAATTTTTGACTTTCTAATCCTTCAGAATTTGCCGTCACTCACAAAAAACATTGTTCATTTCCTTTAAATTGGCTCGACTATTACAACATTGCTCATTAAACGGAGGCTGTATGTGGGCAGGTCAAGGACTCGTTCCTTTTTTAGAGATTAGCCATTGGTTAACTTACGGTTTGTATGCCGCTGTGGTTTTATTTGGCGCAGCAAGCATTGCGTCACTCAGAAAATAGTGGCGCACACTATCATTTCCTAACTCCTACTGTTAATTCGAGCTCTCTCACAACTAACTCATTAATTTGTGGCTAATATTTCTCCAACCAGACAAAGGAGAAATGTCTATGCCAATCTATCCAATTGTGGCTTTCTGCTGTTTGTTGTTCTCTAGCGCCACCTTTGCTGCCCCCACCAATGAACTGAACCTTGTTAATTCTGGTGTCGGTTACGCGGCTCTCATTATCTTTTCGATTGCTTACATACTGGTTATGTTGGAAGAGTATCTGAAAATGAGAAAGTCCAAGCCTGTGCTGCTCGCTGCAGGGTTAATTTGGATTCTGATTGGCTACACCTTTGCTCAACACAACCAACCAGAAATAGCCAAATCCGCACTAGAGCACAACTTGTTGGAATATGCGGAACTGCTGCTGTTTTTGTTAGTAGCGATGACTTACATCAATGCTATGGAAGAGCGCAAACTCTTCGATGCCTTACAGGCGTGGATGGTCGGCAAAGGCTTTGGCTTCAAAAAGCTGTTTTGGCTGACGGGGTTTCTCGCCTTTATTATTTCACCGATTGCCGATAACTTAACCACAGCCCTCTTGATGTGTGCTGTGGTGATGAAAGTCTCTGGTGATAATCCTAGATTCGTGAATCTTGCCTGTATCAACATTGTTATCGCTGCCAACGCTGGCGGTGCATTCAGCCCATTTGGTGACATTACGACTCTGATGGTGTGGCAAGCCGGGCATGTCAGCTTTGCTGAATTCATCCCGTTATTCGTCCCGTCACTGGTGAACTATTTGGTTCCTGCATTTTTGATGTCACTCTTTGTTCCAAACACCAAACCGAATACGATTCACCAACACGTAGAACTGAAACGCGGCGCGAGACGTATTGTCGCACTATTCATTATGACGATTGCCACCGCAGTCTCTTTCCACGCTTTGCTGCACTTCCCACCCGTTATGGGCATGATGATGGGCTTGGCCTACTTACAATTTTTCGGCTACTTCTTACGCCAAACACTCAAACATTCCTTGGCAAAAAAAGCGGCCATGGCAATTGCCAATGGCGACGATCACGCATTAAAACGCTTAGGTTCAGTCGTTCCGTTTGACGTGTTCCACCGTGTATCTCGCGCAGAATGGGACACCTTGCTGTTCTTCTACGGCGTAGTGATGTGTGTCGGCGGTTTGAGCTTACTTGGCTATCTCGAACTGGTTTCAAACGTCATGTACAACCAATGGAACCCTGTCTGGGCCAACGTGATGGTTGGTGTTCTATCTGCCATCGTCGATAACATTCCGGTTATGTTTGCTGTACTGACTATGGAACCAAGCATGTCGATGGGGAACTGGTTACTTGTCACATTGACTGCGGGTGTGGGGGGCAGCTTGCTTTCAATTGGCTCTGCGGCAGGTGTCGCATTAATGGGAGCCGCGCGTGGTCAATATACCTTCTTTGGCCACCTAAAATGGGCTCCCGTCATCGCCTTGGGTTATGCGGCCAGTATTGCTGTGCATTTGTGGATGAATAGCGGTTTATTTACCTAAAAGCACCGCGCGTCAGGCGCTTAACTTGCGATATAACCTAACGGTCGGATGGATGGTTAACGCCATCCATCACTTCGATAGTTCCCAATTCATATGGGTTGACGCCCTCTAAACAGCCGACATTATAGCCGTACTCACTCGGGTCAGAGCGACGCTGATGGTGCGTATAAATACCACATTCGCCACAGAAAAAGTGCTTCGCTGTGCGAGTGTTAAATTGATACAGCTTCAAAACGTCTTCGCCTTGCACGATACGAATACCATTCAGAGGCACAGATGCCACAATCGCGCCGCGACGTCGGCACATGGAGCAATCACATCGTCTCGGCTTCTCAATACCATTAGGTAATGCAAGTTCCAGCTCAACTTTTCCGCAGTGACAACTCAGTCGATGTAATGCGTTGATTTGGGTAGTGCCGACTTTCTTAATCATAACTTTTCCTTGTTGTTTTTCTACCTGTGTACATTATGTTAAACAGGCTAGCATCAGCACAATCTTGTCCAAAAACTCGACATTCATCACTTTTCGCGACATTTTATTGGCCGATTTGTTAGTTGCTATTTTGGCAACTGTTTATCTCGTTGGATGGACGTGTTGTCTCCGGCGCGGTTTTTAAACCAAGGAAAAAATTTTATGGATAAAGATCATAGCCTAAGAGAGAACCTCTTGGCTCTGACGCTCGGCAGTGCGTTAGTGTCGCTTGGGGTAATATTTTTCAGCAAAGTAGGATTGCTCACTGGCGGTACGGCTGGTTTGGCGATCTTCCTTACCAAAGTGAGTGACTTCAGCTTTGGTCAGATATTTTTCGCTCTCAACCTCCCTTTTTATATTTTGTCTGTAATGCGCATGGGATGGCGCTTCACCATTAATACCTTCATTGCGGTCTCGATTGTTTCTTTTGCGGTCGATCATCTGCACCATGTGATTGAAATTTCACGAATCGAACCTTTCTATGCGGCACTTCTAGGTGGTGGGTTAATTGGAATAGGTATGTTGGTGATTTTCCGCCACAAGATGAGTTTAGGCGGTTTTAACATTCTAGCGTTGTACCTTCAGGAACGTTTTGGGATTCGAGCGGGTAAAGTTCAGATGGCGCTCGATTGTGCCATCGTAGTGATGTCGCTGTTCATTGTGGATGTGCACCTTATCGCTCTATCCGTCCTAGGTGCCGTGGCGACAAACTTGATTTTGGCGATGAACCATAAACCAGGACGATACCAGGCAAAAGCGCAAATAGCTTAATCAACATCGTGTAATGAGTGAACTTACAAAATATGAGCCCCGATCCATTCGCTCGGGGCTTTTTTATTCAACGTTGAGATCATGTCAACGAACTCGTTGTGCAGTATTGCTGCATCCCCACATCAACTTGAGCTTTATATTTCTGGCTAAGATGGAAGTGCACTTGCATCAGCAAATCATGCGCATGGAACAGCTCAAACGCGTCACCACCATTTTGCTGACAAATGGCTTCGCAGCGCTCGGCATGCTGCTTGGCTTGTCCGGCTTCACCCGCTTTGAGTAAACTCATCGCTAAGCGATACTCTGCACGTTCTTCTTTCATCCAACCACCCGCCACTTTCCAGTAATCCAACGCGAGCTTGGCCGCTTCTAGCATCCTCGATTTTTCCATATCCGTGCGCTCAGCCAGCGCTTCATACTGACACGCCAAGTTGTTTGCCGTGATTGCGATAGAGCGCGCTAGCGGCCCTTCAGCATCTTGTGGTGTCATACCTAGCGCGGCTTTCTCCAGCCATTGGCTCGCCAGTTCAAGCTGAGCAAGCGCAGAAAGTTCATTCGAAATCAGAGCGTAAACTCGGCGTTGTTCTTGCTCTTCCAATAATTCCATATTGTCAGTGCCATCTACGAAGTAGCGCGCAACGGCAATACTGCGTTGCAATGCCGAACTCTCGGCAACATTGCGTTTATCAAAGCGCTCTAAACAAGCAAGAAACGGTTCTGGACGCTGGAGGTGCCCAATCGCGGTGTGCAGCATCAATGCGAATATTCGCTCGATGTGGTTAACGTTTTCCACCTCACTCAGAGCCGTTTCCAATTGAGCATAAGTTTGTTCGGGCTGTGTTTCGTGATGCTGCCAACACTCACTCATGAATGCATCAAAATCCGTTTTGAAAGGCATGTCCTTATTATCCTTTTTCTATTCGTATAACGAATATGAAACTCTACACTATCGTTTCCCCTGTGTAGCACGCTTAATCACAATATGAGAATCGCCTCACTTAAAGTGGTGTACCTTGCTCCAACGAAAGTAAACGTTGCTTGCGCTCTACTCCACCAGCATACCCTGTCAATTTACCGCTTTTGCCAATAACGCGATGACAAGGCACCACGATAGAAATAGGGTTTTTTCCGTTTGCCAACCCAACAGCGCGCACAGCTTTAGGGTTGCCAATCGCGTTGGCGAGATCTTGATAGCTCCACGTCTCGCCGTATGGAATGGTCGTTAGTGCCTGCCAAACTTGATTTTGAAAATCCGTGCCTGTAGCCGCCAAAGGCAGCTCAAATTCATTACGTAGGCCAGAAAAATATTCATTCAACTGGGTAACAGCTTGGCGCAAAACTGGGTGTTGAGCGTCTCGCGCTCCCAGTTCACTCGGCTTAGTGGTGCATGTTTCAAACCAAATGCCAAGCAAGCCCTCAGCGTTAGATTGGATGGTCACCGTTCCTAATGGGCTCGGCATTTCGGTATAAAATGTTTTCATGATTGATTCCATAAGTGAAACGTCGCGTAGCTTCCCCAAGGGGCCGCAGTGTGCGTATTCAGTGATGGGTAACGCTGCATCGCCTTTTTCACCACTAAATCTTTATCTAAAAAGCAATCGGGTTGAGATTGCCCTCGCAGTTGAGCATAACTGACTGTCCAAGGTCCAATGCCTTTCAAGGCTAGCCACTGCTGGGGGTCGGCGTCTGAGTTATCCTGCATGAACTGGGCGAAGCGCACTAGCGTCTCTTTACGGCTTTGCGGCATGCGCAAAAAGCTCACGTCGGCATTCGCTATCGCATCTGGTGTCGGGAAAAAGCGTTTTTCTGACTCTCCACCAAGTGTGGTCACCAATAAGTTAAGTTGACCAATCGCCGCTTTAACCGACACTTGTTGGCCTAAAATCGCTCGAACTCCAGCCTCCCATGCATTCCATACACCAGGAATCCGAATACCTTTACTCGACACAAGCCCTGGTGCAACATAATCCAAATGCTGCTCAACAGTACAAATATCGGCGTCAAGATCGAACATACGACGAATGTCAGACACCAAGTTTTGCAGCTTCGTTACGTCTTCAATTTCAAACGCTAGCTCTAGGTACCCTTCACCTTTGGTTGCTTTAAACCACGCTTTACTGGTATCCAGACAAACGTTGCGCTGATAACTCTCATCACTCACCAGCTCAACCCCCTCAATCGCTCGTAAACGGTAAAAGTTCAACATGTGCTGCCAATTCAATTCACCTCGATAAGGCAAGGCAATTCGATTGCTACCCATACCGTCAAACTCTTTGCGACGGACTTGAGAAGGCGTCAGTTTGAGAAACTTTTGGAAAGCATCGTTAAAGCGGCGCGTACTGTTAAAACCAGACGCAAACCCGACTTCGGTGACCGACATAGAACTGGAATGAAGTAACTGTTTGGCGAACATTAATTGTTGATATTGCGCATACTGCTTGGGTGACATGCCTAGATACTGCTCAAACAACATACGTAAGTAGCGATCCGAAATCCCAACACGCTCTGCTAGCTCAGACACCGAGTGGTGATGCAACTCCCCTCGATCAATTAACGAAATCGCTCGTTGAAAGGTCGTTTCTACGCCTTTCCATGCCCAAGAACCCGGCGCGCTATCAGGTCGACAGCGCAAACATGGACGGTACCCCGCTTGGAGAGCTTGCGCTTTATCGGTGAAGTACTCTACATTTTCTTCTTTAGGTAAATTAGCCGGACAAATTGGGCGACAAAAGATCCCCGTTGTTTTCACAGCCACATAAAATCGCCCATCAAAGCGGCTGTCTCGCGCGACTCGCGCCTTATGACACTGCTCGAAAGTCAGTGAGGTATGGGGGTGAATAAACATAGTGCTTTCCTTGCTCATGCCTTTTGTCATTTATTGTTCATAGGCATCGTTCAATATAATGTTATTGTAGCTTGCTTAAGCGTCTACAATTAGCCATTTTCGGAACTCAATATTGAGATTTATTGGCATTAGCGCTTTTGTACACTAAAGTTAGATTCAGAACATCACAACAACGTCGGCTAAAGGGAATTGGCATGGACTTACACACTTGCGTAATTGTACTAAGAAACCAAAAGGTTATTACCAGTAAATCCGTAGATCATTCAATTGGAATTATCGAACGAGACTCAGATAACGAGATCTCAGAAATTCAAATTAATGCCACGGATGGGCGTAATATTCGAACCTATCACTACAACAATGTAGAGGAGTCACTAGAGAGCTTAATGAACCTCTGACGGTTTTCTTTAACACACCTTTCTCCCTTGTTAATAGCGAAAGCAATAGAGCACAGCAACCTGTGCTCTTTTTTTGTTTAACAGCAAAAATGTTTATCGAAAATAATGATGGATCCTGATTTAAAACACGACAAAACTGGCATAAAAAAACTCATAAAAAACACTCAAGCAACTGATTAAAAATAACAAAAAACCATTATTCAACTTTTTAGAACGAGTTTATCAAAATACTCCCGTTATTTTTATTCTCACCGCCACCTAAACTGTTCTCAACAGCACGGGAGCACACGCTTCCCACTCATTGAAAAGAGTCAGAGGACAGAATCATGAAAGCACTATTACAGAAAATCACCACTTCAAACGCAGGTTACAGCGCACTATCACTTCGCATTCCAATCGGCATTATCTTTATGGCGCACGGCGCACAAAAACTGTTTGGTTGGTTTGGTGGCTATGGGTTAGAAGGTACAGGTCAGTGGATGGCATCCATCGGTTTAGGTCCTGGCGTGCTAATGGCATTCCTTGCTGGCAGCGCAGAGTTCTTTGGCGGCTTGTTCATCTTGCTTGGCCTGCTAACTCGCCCAGCAGCCGTTGCTTTAGCGTTCACGATGGTGGTAGCGATATTCTCCGTCCACTTTGAAAACGGTTTGTTCATGGCAAACAACGGTTACGAGTTTGGCTTAGCTTTACTGGCAGCAAGTGTTTCACTGGCGTTTTCTGGCGCAGGTAAGGTCGCGCTAGATAACTTCTTGAACAAAAAGCTCTCTTAGGGAGGCCTTATGATTACGGTAAGACTTGCAGCAGACCGAGGTCGAGCAAACTTTGGTTGGCTTGATAGCAAACATACGTTTTCTTTCGGTAGCTATTACGATCCACAACATATGGGCTTTTCTGAATTGAGAGTCATCAATGACGATGTAGTCCAACCTGGCGCAGGTTTTGATACACATGGCCATCGTGATATGGAGATCATCAGCTATGTGCTGGAAGGTGTTATCGCACACAAAGACAGCGAAGGTAACGTGAAAACATTACCTGCTGGGGAATTCCAACTCATGTCGGCAGGGAAAGGGATTTACCACAGTGAGTACAATGCGTCGAACCGCGACACGCTGCGCTTTCTACAAATTTGGATTCAGCCAAATACATTTGGAACCAAACCAGGTTATCAGCAAACAGACTTTGGTCGCACGCCGGGATTAACAACTATCGCGACTCCAACGGGAGAAAACGGTACGCTACTTATTAAGCAAGATGCCACATTACATCAGTTAATTCTTGAACCAAATAGCGAACTTAACTTTGAGATAGAATCGGGTAGAAACTTATTCGTTCACCAAGTAACGGGGAGCCTTAGCATCGACAATACCACCTTGACGGCAGGCGACGGCGCGAAGATCGAACAGCAAAGTAAGGTTGTTTTACGCAATACATCAAACGAGAGCACAACCGCCCTGCTATTTGACTTGCCATAACTATCGATTCATCGAGATAAAAAGAAAGCCGCCTGGATTTGCCAAGGCGGCTTTTTAATTTCTCTGACTTTTCACTCAACGCTATTCGTCGGAAGTGCCGGAACCAATTTGCTGAAAACTGTAAGCCGTCAGTGGATCAATCTCTTTGACAATTTCTTCCACTTGCTTAATCGCGTCTACAGACGAGCTAGCTTTACGATAGCTCAAATAGATAGGGCGGCACCAATCTTCTACGCCAGACACCTTGTGAAGCTGCCCGTTAGCGATAAATGGCTCTACCAGAGAGATGGGTAAGTAAGCGGCACCGCCCTTCTCTAAAATAAAGTCCAATGCAATGCGCGCCGTTGACGTGCGCAGATACGGAGCCGGGATCTTAGGGTGACGTTCAGAATGTTCTGATGAGAAGCGCGTTCCCCAATCCACATACACGTATTTGTTTTCAAAAACGGTGTCTAAAGAGTCTTTCTCAGTCGATACCAAAACGAGAACAACATCGGCCACTTTTTTGCAGTTAAGCTCATCAGCTTTGATTTGGTCGAACGCAAATGCCATATCTAACGTGCGCTCTAGCAAGCTGCGACTGAGCATTTCCCGCCCCATCACTTCTGCCATAAAACCATAACCACCAAATGAGTCTGTGACGACACTTAAACAGTTCTGCAAGTAGGCGTCCCAAATATTTGGCGTACCGCCTAACGTTAATTGCAGCGCTTTGCCATCTTCAAGCGATAACTCTAGCTTCGCTTGTTGCAATGTGGTGACCATCACCTCTGCATAACTTATTAAGCGCTCACCTGCAGAGGTCAACTTTATGTTATTTCGATCACGAATAAACAATTGCGTATCGAAGTAACTTTCCAATTGTTTGATACGTGCGCTCACTGCAGCTTGGGTAATATAAAGATTCTCAGCGGCGCGTCCGAAGTGACGAACCCTTGCCAGCTCTAAAAATGTTCGAAAGACTTTTACATCCATAAACCATCTCCTGGTTAATATAAAACCAGATTAACAACTAATTAAAATCATGACGACAAAAAAGTTTTGTTTTTCTTTTGTTAGCTTTACGCCTAATTTTCGCCGTAGTTCACTACATTCATCAATAACGGTTACAGAGGCTGTTGACATGTCTGACACTGAATTCCGTCATGGCAAAAAACGTTTTTACGACAACGTAAAATTCCCACGCGGCTTTGCAAAGTCTGGCGATTTTACTCTCTCGGAAGAGGAAATCCTAACAATTTATGGGGATACTATGCTTGGCTTAGAGTCAGGCGAATTAACACCTGAAAATAGCGAAGAGAAACACTTCATCAAGGTGCTAGAAAACCCAGGCAAAGCAAAAACAAAACTTGAGCGTACGTGGCTAAAGTACACCCAACTTGCTCGTGGTCGCAAGCGCTTCCACACGCTAAATGGTCGTAATAAGCCTGACGCAACAGAAGATTACATTGAAGAGAGTTTGGTCGAAGACGATTAATAACCAAATAAACTAATTCTCGCCTTTTTCTAGCAGTAGGCGAAAGCTCGTTTGGTTTGACTGAGCGAGCAAAACAAGCTCATTTCTTCTCCTAAAGCCCAAGGGCGCGTTCTCCCAAGGGCTTTTTTAGTATTTAGTGCTGCCAGTCTACTTTGCAAGCATCGCGATCTTTTTCAAAAAGCTCTCTTTCAAGTGCTCTTGGTCGTACTCCAATTGATAAGTATTGTGGAAGCCAACCTTTAGCTCAACACCATTCCCTCGTAAGAAAACGTTGTACCCGTCGTAATCGGAAAACGCTTCTACACCTTCATACATTTTGCCAAATTCGGTTGGTGTACCGTTGTTCATCACACATTCGTAAGCCTGTAGTACTTTGCTCGGATCTAACTCATTTTTCATACCGAATTCCTCACTGGTTTACACATTTCAATTATGGTTAAGGAATGAGCGTCGTGCCATGTCCATCCCATAATATTTGAAGTTCGTGTGCGGTTTCACACTCTGTAGGTTGTTAAAAAACAAGGTTAAGTGCGAAGACAGAACTTAATTTAGATCATAAATTTTATCTATCAATTCGTCAGTTTCATAATGCAATTTCTTTGTAAAAAATCGGCTTATAAAAGCATTTAGATATAAAAACAGTCGATAAAATCAACACTGGTTAAAGAAAAAGCAAAATTTTGACCTAAAACAATAGCAGTTCGTCATTACTTATTTTATAATGCGAATTAATGTTTCGGTACATCGTAAATTCCAATAACTAGGGGCACAAAATGAGACTTATCCCGTTAACTCGAGCAGCACAAGTAGGTAAGTGGGCAGCTGCGCATATCGCTAAGCGTATCAACGACTTTAAACCTACTGCTGAGCGTCCATTCGTTCTGGGTCTACCAACTGGTGGCACTCCTCTAGCAACCTACAAAGCCCTAATCGAGCTTTACCAAGCCGGCGAAGTGAGCTTCAAAAACGTCGTGACTTTCAACATGGATGAGTACATTGGCATCCCTGCAGATCACCCAGAGTCTTACCGCTCGTTCATGTACAACAACTTCTTTAATCACATTGATATCCAAGAAGAAAACATCAACCTACTGAACGGCAACACTGACGATCACGACGCAGAATGTAAGCGTTACGAAGACAAAATTAAGTCTTACGGCAAGATCAACCTGTTCATGGGCGGCGTGGGTAACGACGGTCACATCGCGTTCAACGAGCCAGCGTCATCTCTGTCTTCTCGTACTCGTATCAAGACACTGACTGAAGACACTCGCATTGCGAACTCTCGCTTCTTTGACGGCGATATCAACCAAGTGCCTAAATACGCACTGACTATCGGTGTGGGTACACTGCTAGACGCAGAAGAAGTGATGATTCTGGTAACAGGTCATAACAAAGCTCAAGCACTTGAAGCAGCAGTAGAAGGTTGTGTAAACCACCTATGGACGGTTTCTGCACTTCAACTTCATCCTAAAGCAGTGATCGTATGTGACGAGCCAGCTCAACAAGAACTGAAAGTGAAGACAGTGAAGTACTTCTCGGAGCTAGAAGCGGAAAACATCAAAGGTTTTTAATCCATAGGATGACAGCCTAGATGCACGCTAAAAATACGAAACCCGTGATTGATCACGGGTTTTTTCTTATCTGAACAGCGGGCTTAAGTCGTTAATAAGCTTTAATACCAAACTGACGAAGGCGCTTAGGAAGCACTTCATCTAACTTGTCTAGTTCACTCGGTTCGACTTCGATAAGGTTAAAATGATGCTGCTCATAAACAGTACGAATGGTCTCACGGTCAGCCTCAGCCATCTCCCCAGTATCACTTCCCCAAAACTGTAAATAGACTTTACCGCCTGGCAAATAAAAATCACTGGTGACATCTTGGTCAATCGGCAGCTGACGTTCATAAGCGTGCACCACACCAGCCAAGTACAGCCAGTTGTCGATGAGCAACTCCCCCTTAGAGCGCACGTAATGCCCATCTAATGTTCGGTGTTTGGCTTCAAACTTTTGGCGAAAGCTTGAGTACGATTTATCCGTGGAGTGTGACTCCGCATCTTGCCCTAAAAATTCAATGACAGACTGCTTAAGATGCTTATTACGCAACACCACATCGTGCCATACGACAAAGGTATTTTGTGTCTCTTTATCGGTTCTTTGCTGGCCACCAGCGCGTATACCAGCTTCAGTGACACTCCAACCTTCTTCAGATTTGGCGATCCACCCCAACTCACTCAACAGTTGGTTCATGCGCTTCGCATTCAGTTTCAGCTTTTCACCCAGCTGCGTGGCGCTTAATGTTTTCCCTGAGCTGGAAGTCAGCTCAATATGTAAATTGGTCGGCCAGACGATGAACTGGCCAAATTTAGGGTGATCCACATACTCGCCGCCAAACTTGGCGCCTTCTTCCGTCAGAATCCATTTTTCGTCTTGGCGAACAATGTAGCCAGCACGTTTGAGATCGGCAAACAACAGCTTGGCTTCAACCTTACGCATTTTCGCTAATGCCGACGTCGATATTTTTTCAGACATGTGGGTACCTCATGCTGCTGTAAAACTGAACACTATGTCATCATAGTAACGTATTGATTTCACGGCTTGAAGTCAGAGAAACAAGATTTCGTGTTACAAATAACAAAGCCAATCTCAAGGGACTGGCTTTGTTATGTTAAGTTGAAAGAAGCGGGGGCTATTTAATAAAAGCAATGCAGCCTTGCAAAATCACTAAGTTCACAATGTCGATGAAGAATGCACCGACAATTGGTACTACCATAAATGCTTGTGGTGATGGACCATAACGACTCACGATAGAGCCCATATTCATGACCGCAGTCGGTGTGGCACCTAAACCGAAACCACAGTGTCCACTGGCGATCACCGCGGCATCGTAATTACTGCCCATCATGCGGAATGTTATGTAATAAGTGAACACCGCGAGTACGGCCGACTGAATAGCAAGAATAATAAGGAACGGGATCGCAAGATCAAAGATATTCCACAATTTCAAGCTCATCAGAGCCATGGCAAGGAACAGCGATAGCGAAACCGTACCAAGAATATCAACGGTTTCTAAATCAACCTTGCGCACCTTGGTCACTTCCGTGATGTTGGTGATGACAACACCAATAAACAGCGCATAAACAAAATCTGGGATCATCAACCACTTGATGCCAAAACTCCTCACCCAACTCTCCAGATAGCTCGCGCCTGTCACGCAAAGCAAAATAATGGATAAGCTTTCTACAACTCTTTTCGCCGTGACACGATCTTCTTCATGTTCGTTATAGGTCACCAATTCAGGGAAACTCTGATGGCTTTGGTTGGTGCGTCCGTATTCCGATTCTAAGTTGTGCTTGTTGAGTAACTTTTGCGCGACAGGGCTGCCAATAATCCCGCCCATGACCAAGCCAAACGTAGCAGAAGCCATCGCCACTTCTAGGACATTGTGCAAACCATACATTTCTTGAAAAGTTTGCGACCACGCCGCACCAGTTCCATGTCCGCCAGAAAGCGTAATAGAGCCGGCGATCAACCCCATGAGTGGATCTAACCCCAATGCGGTTGCTAAGGATACGCCGACCGCATTTTGTATAAGAATGTAGACCGATGCCACAACAAGGAAGATGAAAACCTTCGCACCGCCTTTAATCAGTTGGGTGTAATTTGCCGCTAAGCCAACGGTTGCAAAAAACATCAGCATAAAGGTGTTTTGCAGTGGCAAATCAAATGATACATCCACACCATTTAAGTGCATCGTCGTGATCACGCAAGCCACAACTAGACCACCAACAATTGGCTCTGGGATATTGAATTTCTTTAAGGTTGGTAATTTGGTGTTAATGAACTGCCCTAAAAATAACACGCAAATTGCGACGAGAAACGACTCTTGTGGGCCGATAGATATTACCTGATTCATGAGACCTCTTTACTCTCCTCTTTCTCATTCATTGAGCAAGCGCTCAACGTGAGATAGGTGCCTAAGTCAATCAGATTGCCTCTCGAACCTTTTGTTTTCTAGGGTGTATTTACCACAAATTCTCATCAAGTAAGAAATGGATGCACCCAAAATCCCACTGATTATCATTATATGAGAATACCAATACCAAGCTGGTGGTAAATACCTTGATTGGATTAGAAAAATAACACTTCTCAACTTATGAGAAGTGTCTAGTTTATGTTCACAATAAAGTCTTCAAAATAGCTATCACATAGGTAGATATTTAGGGAAAGCGAAGGCTGGAACATACGCTTAATTTTAAATTATTACTTTCTCTCTGGCACACTAGGTGTTATACCTATATATAACACCATTTCAGCCAAGAGATTCACTCATGACCAATTGGCATGATCGCCAACCGATTTTTCGACAGTTGGCTGACCAGATCACTCAACAAATACTGCAAGGTATCTGGCAAGAAGGCGATGCTCTACCCTCAGTTCGTAGCATCTCTGCGGATATGAAAATTAACCACCTCACCGTCATGAAAGGCTATCAATTGCTTGTTGATGAGGGGTTAGTAGAGAAAAAACGCGGTCAAGGTATGTTTGTCGCTTCAGGGGCAAAACTAAAATTGCTCGCAGACGAGAAGGCACGTTTTCTTCAACAACAAATTCCGCAGATAGCCGGCACAATACAGCGTCTGGATATGTCACTCGACGAATTCATTCAACAACTAAAACCACACTTGAAAGGTGACCAATGAGCGCATTAGTCAGTGTAAAAAACGTCTCCAAGCAATATCAGCAACAAGGAGAAGCACTGCATGAAGTGAGTTTCGACCTACATGCAGGACAAGTACTAGGCTTACTCGGCCATAATGGCGCAGGTAAATCAACGCTTATTAATGCCCTACTCGGCGCACATGAATATCAAGGCACTGTTCGTATCAACGGATTTGAACCCATTATGCAACGCGACAAAATAATGCAGAGCTTGTCCTACATCTCGGATGTGAACGTTCTGCCAGATTGGATGACTGTCGCTCAACTGCTTAACTATACCGAAGGCGTGCATCCAGGGTTCAATCGCGCTCAAGCAGATACGCTGCTTCGTCAAACGGACATCAAACCTCGTGCGCGCATCAAATCTTTATCCAAAGGGATGAAGGTGCAATTGCACCTCGCGATTGTAATCGCGACTAACACCCAAATCCTCATATTGGATGAACCGACACTCGGGTTAGATCTCGTTTATCGTGATACGTTTTATCGTCACTTGTTGGAATGGTTTCACGACGGCGAACGCGTGTTGATCATCGCCAGTCATGAAGTATCAGAGATTGAGCACTTACTGACTGATGTGCTGATTCTCAAGCATGGCCGCCCTGTACTACAAACCTCGATGGACAGTATCAGTGAAGACTACTTCATCCTTGAGGCCAGCGACGAATACCGCACACAAATTGAAGCGATGAACCCACTGTCGTCACAAAAAGGGCTCGGTTCAACGAAATGGTTACTCACTGCCCAGTATGCCCAACAAGCAGAAACAATGGGGGCCATCCATAGGGTGAAGTTAGCGGATCTATTTTTAGCATTGCAGAAGGAGGCAGCGTAATGAGTTCAGTTGTCGCGATGTTGCAAAAAGAGTGGTTAGAAAACCCTCTTGTTTTACGTATTCCACTGTTTGTGTTGGCGTGTGGACTTATTCTCTTTGTCAGTTTAATGAGTAACGACACTCTACAACACAATATGTTTTTCCAAATGAGCTTTGGTGGCGATGTCAGTGACATTCACAAAGAGCTTGGTGACGATGTAAACATGTTGATCACCGGCGGGGCGGGACTGCTGTCTATCTTATTAGCCGTTCAATACTTCCCGAGAACACTGCGCAAAGAGCGCGCAGAGGGCAGTATTATGTTTTGGCGTAGTATGCCGGTCAGCGATATAAAAACTCACTTAGTGAAGCTAGGGTTTGGTTTATTGGTGATTCCGCTCGTTTGCTCGGCGCTTGTGCTCGCAGCAGATTTGATGTTGTGGTTGCTGAACATCTCTACTGATCACCAATTGGCTTTGTTGTACCGCCAAGCCTCGTTAGGTTACGTGCTGCTGCATTGGGGAGAGTTTTTAATCAGAATGTTATTCGCCGGTATTCTACTATTACCGCTGGCATTAACCGCAATGGCTATTTCTCAGAAAGTGAATTCACCACTGGTCATTTTGTTTATCGCCATTTATGCGCTGCGCTGGATGCCAATCGCACTATTTGGCTATTACGGCCTAGATCAGTTCTTCTCCGAAGTGCTTTACCTTCCACTGCACGCCATTGTTGCACCAAGCCCATTGAATGCAATTCCTCAGGCGGGCTGGTTAAACGTTGGCATTTACGCTTTCATCGGCGTTCTTGGTTGGACAGCTAGTCTCAAATTCAGCCGAACTATTCAATAATCCGTCGTTCGATAAACGGCCAAAATCGAGCCATAAAAAAACGGTCACAACCTGTGTTGTGACCGTTTTTATTTCGACCTTAGGAGATCATGAACTTAAATTTAACCAAGGAATGAAATGTAACCTTGTAAAATGATTAAGTTAACGATGTCGATAAAGAAAGCCCCCACAATTGGCACCACCATAAATGCCTGCGGCGACGGGCCAAATCGGTTAACGATAGAGCCCATGTTCATCACGGCTGTTGGGGTTGCCCCCAAGCCAAAACCACAGTGACCACCCGCAATAACCGCAGCGTCATAGTTGCGTCCCATCACTTTGAACGTAACGTAGTAAGTGAAGATAGCTAAGACCACAGACTGCACAGCTAAAATAACCAAGAATGGAATCGCTAAGTCAAAGATATTCCATAACTTCAAGCTCATTAATGCCATCGCCAAGAACAATGACAAAGAAACGGTACCGAGCATATCGACGGTTTCTGCATCTAACTTACGAAGCTTGGTCACCTCTAAGAAGTTCGTGATGATCACACCAATGAACAGCGCATATACAAAGTCTGGAATCATCAACCATGAGATTTCATACGTGCTAACCCATTGCTCAACATACTTCGCCCCCGTAACACAGATCAGTAGGAAGAAGAGTTTCTCCACCACTTTTTTCGCCGTTACTTTATCTTCTTCGTATTCGTTGTAGGTCACCAACTCAGGGAATTTTTCGTGAGTTTTGGCATCTCGACCACCACGACCATACTCCGATTCAATGCTGTTTTTTTCTACGAGGCGCTGTGCCACTGGGCTACCAATGATACCGCCGATGATCAAACCAAAAGTGGCTGATGCCATCGCTATTTCCAAAACGTTATCCAATCCATACACGTCTTGGAAGGTTTGTGACCACGCAGCACCTGTACCATGGCCACCAGACAGAGTAATCGAGCCAGCAATTAACCCCATCAAAGGATCTAAACCGAGCGCCGCCGCGAGTGAAACGCCAACGCCGTTTTGTATGATGATGTAAAACGATGCGACAGCTAAGAAGATAAAAACCTTCGCACCTCCTTTCATCAACTGAGTGTAATTTGCGGCCAAACCAACCGTCGCAAAAAACATTAACATAAACGTATTTTGTAACGGCAAATCGAACTCCAAGTCGATGCCGTTGAAATGAAGAGCAGTAATCATGCAGGCCACAATAAGGCCACCTACAATCGGCTCAGGTATGTTGAACTTCTTTAAAATCGGTAGCTTAGCATTAATAAAATGCCCCAGGAAAAGCACACTGATTGCGACCAAGAAGGACTCCAGTGCACCTACAGATATTAAATGATTCATATCGCCTCTTATTATTGTTCTCTTCATCCTCCGTAATGATCGAGTGTTAATTTAACCTTCATTCAATAGCAAATGTTCTCGCTTTACTGTTTCGAAAATACTCAAAAGTTGGTGTAGATGCGCCTTAGGCTAGTTTAAGGGACGCTCCTTTAGCGATGTGTCAGTTTTCCGCTGTTAGCCAGCCCTTAAATGTGAAAGGAGCCGATATAGCTCCTTCAAATGCCCCCTCGCAATACCTGTGCGTGACTGCTTGGGGTATAGTGTTGTGAGTAAATTCTGGGTGACACTTTCTGAACCACATTGGGCTCCCTTACTTAAACAGAATGTGTCAATTACTATCAAACAAAGTTCCTTCCCGTTGTAACCTCTAAACGCCGAGATCGCGTTCAAAACAATTGGGTTTGCTTGTTCCTGTCGTAGTTTTTTAACTCTGGCTCATGGTGTGTAAACGAGCCGAATCCAAGGAAACTCTCAAGCTGCAACAAACGTTTTCGTCACAACGGAGCCGGATTATAACATATTGCTGATAATTTTCTTCAATTCAGTGACATTCACCAACCCTATGGTTTCTTTCCATAATGATTAACTGCTGAATAGCATTTTTACAGACAAAAGAGCGAAGCGAATTCAGCTTAGCCTCACCAAGAAATAAACCTTAAAAGCCAATCACTTATCTATCGTCTCCTGAGTAAAACGTGTTTTGATAGGCTTTCTTGAGGGCCCAGCAACCAAAATGTACGGTGTTGTCATGGTAGTCTTTCGAGGCTAACTACCCGATTCTGGGTGATAAAAACAATCCCAATTATGCACCACACAAAAACATGTATAATTTTTATGTAAGTTATTCAAATAACAAGAGCCCTACATGAAAATTCATTCGCTTTTCCCTGTGCTATTACTCTGTGCCATCTCATCTGCCACTGCAGCGGAAAATATCCGTATTGAATATTCTCCCGTGGAAACAACCCATGAAAACATCGCCCTGCAATCTATCCAAAACAGCGATGTAAACCCAATTTTTCTTGAGCTATCTCAGATCCACTTTCCATTTCGCAAACCACTCACACTGGTTTACGGCGGAGAAGATGGCCCAATGTACGATCCCGATACGCACACGATACACATTCCCTACACTTTTTATTTGGAATCACTCAATTACTTCTCCAATAACCAGTATGAAGAACGCCTTGGAAAATCCCCAAAAACAGGGGCATTAGATACGTTATTACACACCTTGCTGCATGAAGCAGGGCATGCTTACATCGAAGATCAAAACATCCCTGTTCTCGGAAAAGAAGAAGATGCCGTCGATAATTTTGCCACGATCTTAATGATTGACTTCCTAGAAGATGGCGCAGAGATGGCCATTAGCGCCGCCGACATGTTCGCATTTGAGTCCGATGACAGACCGGACTACTACGACTTCGGTGAGTACATTGATGAGCACAGTTTTGATTTGCAACGCTACTTCTCTACCTTATGTTTGGTGTACGGCAGTGATCCGGAACAGTACAAGTCGCTTCTCGATGAAGTTGAAAAAGACTACCTACGAGATCGCAAAGACTTTTGCCAATACAACTACGAGAACATACGCGCGAATTGGAACCACTACCTGCAACATAATGAACCAAAAGAAAAATCGCCACGTAGAACTCAGTAAAACAAATCAAATAATAAGACGATCGCAATGACAAAACTCACCATATTTTATGACGGAACTTGCCCACTGTGCGCCAAAGAAATGTACGCACTTAAGCGACGAGATGTAAAACAAGCGATAAAAATCGTCGATATCTACAGCGATGACTTTTCTGATTACCCACAGATAGACGCGCAAAAAGCCAATACGATTTTGCATGCGCTGAATGACAACAATGAACTGATACTTGGTCTTGATGTGACTCACCGAGCATGGCAGTTGGTCGGTCGAGGTTGGCTATATGCTCCACTACGTTGGCCATTACTCAAGCCAATTGCCGACTGGCTTTACCTGCGTTTTGCCAACAATAGGTATCGTGTCTCATACTGGCTTACTGGTAGCTCCCGCTGCAACTCGGGCCAATGCTCTCGCTAATTGTGATCCTGCTTAAAAATGTGAATCTCTCTCGTCCACGATCACCAACTTCCTGTACTTCTCACCCGCCAACTCGGTTAATCTGCAATCAGTACAAAAATAATTATTAACACTTTTATTTGGTAAAGCTATTGAAGTTTACCAGTTTGTAACGCTGCGCCGAGACGTAAGGAAGTACCTATGAATCTAACGATAAGAAAGCGACTTTATATTCTTTCCATCATTCCCGTGTTAACGATTGCTTTGGGTATGATGTGGTTTACCTACCTCCAAACCAGTACCTACAACCAACAACAAATCAATCATACGCACACGACGATGATGGCGATGAAGAAAGCGGAACTGAAAAACTATGTGCAGATGGCTCATTCCGCACTCAAACCGTTATTGGATCGTAATGCCTCATTGCAAGAAGCCATTCCAGTGCTCAAAGAGCTAGAGTTCGGCCAATCAGGTTATATTTTTGCGTACGACTCAAAAGGCGTGCGTGTTGTTGTCGGAAAAAACAATAAAGGGGTTGGAGAAAACTTCTATAACCTGCAAGACAAAAAAGGCAACTACCTGATCCAAGACCTGTTGAAAAACGCCAAAACGGGTGACTTCACAACCTACTACTTCCCTAAGTTAGGGCAAACCGAAGCATTACCTAAACTCAGCTACTCCATGTTCATTCCCAAGTGGGATATTATGATTGGCACAGGTTTTTATACTGATGATATCGATGCGATCATTACAGAGATGGAAAACACAGCGAACGATGAGCTAAACAATACCTTAGCCGCTATTGCTATGTTTTGTGTCTCTATTGCCGTTGTCGTGGCCATTTTTGCCGTACTCGTCAACCGTAGCATTATGCGCCCTATTGAACAGTTTGACAGCTCAATCCAATCTTTCGCGCAAGGTGACGCCGACTTAACCGCGCGTATGGAAGAATCTAGCGTGCCAGAATTTAAACAGCTCGCGCATAACTTCAATATCTTCGTTGAGAGCTTGCAAGGAATTATTAAGAGCGTCAGCCATGTCGGACAAGAGGTAGTATCAGAAACTAACAACATGTCTCAACGCGCCTCACAAGTGGATGAATTGGCTTCAGGTCAACGTGAGGAAACGGAACAAGTCGCGACAGCAATGACAGAAATGACGGCCACCGCTCACGAGATCTCTGGCAACGCAAACCAAGCCGCCGATTCCGCTAAAAACGCCGATGACAACGCACAACAAGCGAAACACATCGTAGACTCCGCCGCTAATTCCGTTGAAGCGCTAGCGAATGAGGTCTCTGAAGCAAGCACTGTAATTTCACGTCTAGAGAGTGACGTGCAGAACATCTCATCCTCACTTGAAGTCATCCAAGATATTGCTGAACAAACCAACTTGCTTGCGCTAAATGCCGCCATTGAAGCGGCACGAGCGGGCGACCAAGGACGCGGATTCGCAGTTGTAGCGGATGAAGTGCGTAAGCTTGCAAGCCGCACTCAGGACAGCACAGGTGACATTCACAAGATGATCGATCAACTTAAAGCAGGTTCGGATGCCGCAGTAAAAGCGATGGAATCTAGCCAAGCACGTGGCGAAGCGACAGTAGAAGAAGCACGTGCTGCATCGGTTGCGCTGCAAGATATTCAAGCAGCGATTGCGAATATCATGGACATGAACACGCTGATCGCTACCGCGACCGAAGAGCAAAGCCAAGTTGGACGAGAGATTTCACAACGCATCGAAGTCATTTCTCAGCAAAGTAGTCAATCGGCGCACCTTGCCAATCAAAATCGCTCGGGCAGCCAAAACCTCAATCACAAAGCCAACGAGCTTTACGACTTGGTGGGACGCTTCACGGTTTAACTTCCTTAACCATACTTAATAGTAGAAACAGCGACGCCTTAACGTCGCTGTTTTTATTTCTGCTATCCTCAAGCGACTTAGCTATAATGCCGCCAACTAAGCACCCATAAGGGCAAAACCAGATGATTATCATGACCACCAATTTCGGTGACATCGAAATTGAATTGAATCTAGAACGAGCGCCAGTTAGCTCAAAGAACTTTAAAAAATACTGTGAAGATGGCTTCTACAACGGCACCATTTTCCACCGCGTTATCGACGGCTTTATGATCCAAGGTGGCGGTCACACCGAAGACATGGCAGAAAAGCCAACGCGTGCCCCGATTGCGAACGAAGCAAACCGAGGTCTAAAGAACCTTGTTGGCACTATAGCAATGGCGCGTACCGATGCACCGCACTCTGCAACGGCACAGTTTTTCATTAACTTGGAAGACAATGATTTTCTAGATCACACCGCAACTACCAACCTAGGCTGGGGTTACGCGGTATTTGGTAAAGTGACCGCGGGTATGGATGTCGTAAACCGCATCGCGAAAGTGAAAACAACTTCTAAGCTTGGTCATGATGATGTGCCATGCGATCCAATCATTATCGAGAAAGTGACGATCAGCGAATAAGCACACTCGCCTTTTCGGAGAGATCATCACTATAAAACGAAAAAAGCGCCTAATCTCTGATGACTTAGGCGCTTTTTGTTTTTACAACTCAGCCTATTAGTTTGGCTTGTGCCGGAGTTATTGATAGAAAAGCTCGGCTTTTGCTCCAACCAAATCCAGTTCAGAGCCCTGAGAATCAGCCAGATATTCCGCGACAAGGTTGTACCCGACCCAATACCCCATGTACTTCGGCCAGCGGCTTTCATCACTGCCAAGAAAGTAAGCATCGAAGTTGTAATCTAAACTGGTCAGCTTGTCTTTCATCTCAGCATAGAAAGGACGCCAATCTTGATCTTTGATATTCTCAAACAAGCTCGGAGTGACGCCACCATTTACCTTGCGTTCGAAATGACAAGCTAACCCTTCCATAATCAGCACATCACCAAGCGCAACGCCATTCTCTCCCGCTCGCATACGGAACAGGTGATGCAACTCATGCGCTAGCACCGCAGCTAGTTCTTTCTCAATAACGTTTTTAATATCTGCACGTTGCGTATCAAGCAAAATCTCTACACGATAGGCGCTTAAGCAATAGCCACCAATCCCCGTCTGCGGAACGTCATTGCGATCAAACGGGCTAACAGTCAGGTCGACGTTACTTAAATCGTTGTTGCTTAAATCAAAGTAACTAGAAAGCAGTGAGCTCAGATCATCAAGTTTCTGATGTAAATACTCAGCGAGTGGAGACAACTCTCCCGTTGCATTTAAGAGGGTTACGCGATAACTCATTTATCTTCCTTGATAATGTGGGTTAAGAGCAGCGAGTTTACAGTGTAAAGAGTGAACAGTTCTAGCGATTACATCCCTTTGAACAAACTTTGAGATGCACGGCTCACGGGGAGCTTGTTTTCTCCAACGTGAACAAACATTCTGCCTGCAAAGTCTTTGTTTACCTTGCTAATTTTGCACACTTGCACCACGCTTGAACGGTGCACTTGCCAGAACTGTTCTGGGTTAAGCTGCCCTATCAACTCTTTCAACGATGTGCGAATCAAATACTCCTGCACTTTACCTTGTCCTTGTTGGGCATACACAGAAACGTATTTTTCTTCCGCTTTGAAATACAGCACATCAGACGTGGCGATCAGATGAATATCTTCCCCTTGCGTTGCTTTGATCCACTGAAGATATTGCGGCGTTTGAGGCGCGGATAATTGTTGTAACTGTTCTAACAGGCTGTTCATCTGCACATTGCTGCTTTCTTGCTCTCGCTTAGCAAGGCGTGCTTTCACTCTTTCACACGTCGTCAGGAGGCGCTCATCCGAGATAGGCTTGAGCAAATAATCGGCGGCATTTTGTTCAAAGGCTTTGATGGCGTAATCATCGTACGCGGTAACAAACACAATCAAAGGTGGATTGGCGAGTTGATTGAGTTTTTGCGCTAGTGTCATGCCATCCAGAACTGGCATACGAATATCAAGAAACGCAATGTCAGGTTGGTTTTTCTCAATGGCTTGCAACGCTTGTTCACCATCTGCGACTTTGGCTATCACCTCTAGCTCTGGCCACACTTCAGCTAGGCTTTTATCAAGATGACGCCTCAATAGCGGTTCATCATCAGCAATAATGGCAGTAAACCCTGTATTCATTCCTTTCTTCCTTGCTTACGATTCCATTGGCCAGGTCAAGCGAACACAAACGCCACCCTGAGCAGACTCACTGATAGAAATCTCTCCTTGCCCTGCGAACAAAGCTTCAACTCGCTGCTTGAGATTACTCAAACCCACGCCAGAGCCCATGTGCCCACTAACATGATTTAAGCCAACACCATTGTCTCTGACTTCAATCTGCAAGTTCTGTTGTTCGCGCTTGATGAGTAAACTGAGTTCGCCGCCTTCTCGCTTTGGCTCAATACCGTGAACAATGGCATTCTCCACCAAAGGTTGCAACATCATCGGTGGCAGTTCTGTTGTTCCTAAACCGTCTTCTACTTCAATTTTGTAGCTTAGACGTCCATCCAGACGTATCTTCTGAATACTCAAGTAGGCTTCAATTAAGGCAATTTCATTCTCAATCGTGGTGTGCTCTTCACGTGAGCTTTTTAGCGTCGCACGTAATAGTGCGGTAAGTTGATCCAACATCTGCTTGGCCTTATCAACGTCCTGGGACATCAACGCGCTGATATTTGCCAAGGTATTAAATAGGAAATGCGGTTCAATCTGGCTTTGCATCTGTTTAAGCTGACTTAGCAACAGTGCACGTTCCTGCTCTGCCTTTTCACGCTTGATACTCTCTAATTCACGCTGAGCAATCGCTTCTTTCTCTCGTGAGTGGAAATAAAAGTAACACATGCCGCTGAATAACAAGCCCATCAACAACACTGGCAGCATGCCCGAAATGCCGAAGTATTCACCGAGCCAAAACTGCGCATTAATGACGCCAAACAACAAACAGGCGGTCAGTGACAAAGCAATTTCTAGTCTACGAGGGATGCTAGGAAACAACTTGTCGACTAACCAAGAGAAGAACAAGGCGGAGTAACCAAAACCAAAACTCACCAATACATGCACATAGTAAGGACCACCCCAAACAGACAATGTCATTACCGAGATAAACAAACAGAATAAAGTCGTGACAACCACACTGCGTAGCCATCCACTTTCTACCATTAACTTAGCTGAATACATTTAGAATTTCCCTTTGATGTTAAATACAATCATATGCTTATCATTGATTTGTGCGTAAGCAGATTGGTCGTCTCCGGTTAAAAAGCGTGCGGCAACTTCCACTTCTACACTTTGATCGCCGGTATCAATCCATTGGTAATTAAGCCACTGCGTGACAATCACACCGCCATCTTGTGGCGACAGCATCACATCCAACGTAGGGGTTACATCACTTAACCAGCCCATATCCGCTTTGCCGCTCCATGCAGCCCACGCTTCCAAATCCCAACTCCAGTGCAGCATTACGTTATGCTGAACGATATTGGCATGCTGAAACCCTTGGGCGTAGCTTGTTGCAAGTAGAGACGTTTGGGGATTAAGGGGTTGAGAGAGAAATTCGCCACGTTCGATTGCTTGTTTCCACTCGCTTTTCGACCATGCCCGGCTGTCGTACCAATACTCAGCAATCACATTGTGTCCGGCTTGGTTTGCCCAGTTCAATCCAACTAAGGCTTGGAATACGCTGCCCTGCTCCTCAACCGAAACGGGCCGGTAAAGATCATCCTGCTGAAACTGATAGCCGACACTTTGCTTTTGCCACAGCATGGAACCGTGCATTGCGATGGATTCATCCCACACCGCAATTACACTGGCTCCAAGTAAACCTCGGCGCACATCATCGTAATAACCAATAAGTTGATACTCGGTGTCACCCACCAGCGCATAACGACGAATACCAACACCTTGCTGCTCTGCGGCTTGATCAAGTGCACTTTGGTCTTGTTGCCCCCAGCTTGAATCGGTCGCAATGACGGTCCATTCGCCGGCCATATCGTAGTGTGAAAGTGAAAACACACCCGCCCCCTCTTCTGCGACTAAGCCAACAGGGTTTTGTCGATACGGCTTAAACAGATCCAAAGGTCGGTAGCCATAACCTACGCCCCAATCCACGCGCAACTTACCTAAGCTCACATCAACAGTGGTATCGCCGACTTGCCACTCCCCTAGCCAAGCCAGCTCTCGAATCAGCAATTGGTTATCAGCTTCACTCCACCAATCACTCTCTCCTTGTTGATTGAGGTACAAACCTTGGCTGTACAGAGCAAACAAGCCACTGAAGTTTTGATAGTTCACCTGCACATCCAAGAGTGCATTAAGTGAATCACGAGAACTGCCCTGCGCCTGCATAAATCCGCTGTCACGCTGCTTGGCCGTTTCGTAACTGACAGCCCAATCCCACTCAAAACTCAGTTCGTCATTGGCAAAAGCAGGGGCTGACGCGCCCACACACAATGAGGCAGCAATCAACAAACTGGTGCTTTTGTTAAGGTTAGGCTGACGCGATTTCATGTGACTTCCTTGCTCGTTTTCATGGTTCTATTTACGAAGCTCAGACTAAAGCTGAGTCGTATTGGCTTTAGGCAAATAGCTTGGGTTGTAGAACTTGTTATCCAGCTGCCAAGGCACGATTTCTTGATACTCGATAACGGTCTTTTTGCTCGGCTGAATGCTATCAAGCAAGGTCATCTCACTGACGTAGTCTTCACCGTTGTCGCTTGCACGTCCGTACTCCGCTTGCTTGGCGAGTTTGCCAGAGCGCAAGTAAAGATCGGCTTTGATTGGAAACGCATCTTGCTCAGACAACCATAAGTCGATCTTCTGATAACTCGCCCCTTTGGTTTTCGCGGTTAAAGCAAGGTGATAAGCCGCAACACTTTCTCCATTCACCGAAACAGTTTCTGTCGCTTTCCATTCACCTTGATAATCTTGGCTCCACGTCAGGGTTGAGATGTCGCCGATAGACGCTTCACCAAGCAGCTTCTGCATTGGCGTAATGCGAATCGGACGGCGGCTCTTTGGCATTTGCAGCCAGTAGTTGTCGCCCATCATCAGCATCTTTTGCCCAGCTTCGACTGCTGATTTGAACACCACCAGCGATTCACGATTTGGACGCGTGTACACGTGGTAAAGGCGGGTTTTATCTAACTCTTGGTCTTGATATAAGCGCACCAGTGACACCACTTTGGAGGAATCATCTTGTAAGCGGTAGCTGTCCGCTTTTTCAATCAATTGCGCGACTTGTTGTGCATCTAGCGCTGTTTCATTCGCACTGACATTCATGCTTACAATGCCGCTTGCCGTCAGCAGTGCAATTGGTAATAGTGATTTGAAATTAAACATAAATCAGAGCCTCCGTAATTGGCTTGTTCACCCCTTTGCGTGCAGAGAAAAACGCCGCAACCAAACAAATCATCAATACTGCAAATCCTGCGACAGCCACCAACTCCCAAGAGAAGTAAATCGTTAGTGGGTAACCTTCGGTGCGGCCCGGCGGTGGAGGCATTTGCACATCTATAACCATCAACAAGACTGTCACTAGCGCCGTAAACAAAGCGCCGATTAAACTGCCAATCACCGCAAGTAACCCTGCTTCGCGCAAGAACCCAGCAATGATTTCGCGAGGGTAGCTACCAAGTGCTGACAAGGTGCCAATTTCACGTGTACGCTCGGTGACCGACATGGTCATGGTGTTGAACAGCGCGACAAAGACCACCAGCGCCATCACTGCACCCATGATGCCGAAAATACGGTCGTACAAATCTTTCACTTTGAGATAGAAGAACGCACGTTCTTGCCAAGGTGTAATCTCAATATCTTGATCTCCAAAGTTCTGTTTTTGCTTAATCAGAACCGAAGCCACTTGTTGCTCGACTTGGCTCGTTAAACTGGTATCGAATAGGAAGACCGATAGCGCGCTGACTTTGTCTGAGCTCAACAACGATTGCGCGCTGTTGATGTGTACGTAAAGCTGGCGTTTATCAAGCTCAGGCACGCCTGTTGAGTAGATGCCACGTACTTTGAAGTCATACGCATTCAATGCGCCATCGGTAGTGGTCGCCAGCAAGGTAATCCAATCGCCAACGTGCACGCTTAGGTTGTTCGCCAAATCAACGCCGAGCATCACCTCTGGCTCTGCAGGGTCATAACGCGATGCATGAATGTTGGACAGTGTTTGCCCTTCACGCACGTCCAAAAACGGGCCTTTCATATCGAATTCTCGTTCGTTAACACCAATACCGATAAAGATCGAGGACTTGTTGCCGTTGGAAATCAAACCGCTGAACTCAACTCGTGGCTGCACGCCTCGCACTTCATTCAACCCAATCAATTGCTTGGTAATGTCGTCTGCATGAGTTAAACCGTTACTCAGCGGCATCTCTTCTTCTTTGGCGAAGTAACCCGGTGTGGTCAGCGTCAGATGCCCCGTGTCACGCGCTGTCGATTCTTTCAAACTGTCGTAGGTGTACAGACCAAAACCGCCCGCACTGGTTAAGGCAAACACGGCAATGGCGATGATCAGCATCGACAACAAACTGCGGCGGCGATTGCGTTGCAGGTTCAACCAAGCAAGGCGAACGGAAACTGGAATTAGCTTGCCCATGAAACCTCCTCCACACTTGCGTGCGTTTGGGTAATTTTGCCATCCACCAATTCAATGGTGCGGTCACAGCGGGATGCCATACGAGGGTCGTGAGTGGCGACAATAAAAGTGGTACCAAGCTCGTGTCCGAGCCCTTTCATAATGTCGATGACCTTGTTGGCAGTTTGGCTATCAAGACTTGCGGTTGGCTCATCCGCAATCACCAATGCTGGTTTGTGTACTAACGCACGCGCAATTGCTACACGCTGCTGCTGGCCGCCCGACAAGTTATCGGGCATATGATGAATAAACTCGCCCAAACCAACGTGTTCTAGCATTTGTGTGGCGAGCTCGGTTTGCTCTGCTTTTGAAAAGCCGTTGAGGTGTAGCGGATACGCCACGTTCTCTAACGCTGTCATCACGGGAACAAGGTTGAATTTTTGGAACACAAAACCAAGCTTTTCACGGCGCATTTTCGCAGCTTGCATTTGTCCGGTTGGGTATGGGCTGCCTGCAAATGTCACCTGACCTTGGTATTGAGTATCTAGCATGCCAAGTACGTTAAGTAAGGTGCTCTTGCCTGAGCCAGACGGCCCGCACAATGCCACCATTTCGCCGGCAAATACTTCACCAGAAACGTCTCGCAATGCACGCACCGTTTGGCTGCCAAGGGCGTAGTCGCGGCTAAGTTGATTAAAAACGATCATGACGCCTCCCTAATATTTCGCTAACAGCGCTTTCGCGGTTTGCGTTTCTAGATTGCTGTCACCCAATTGCTCCATTTGAGCTAACCATGTTTTGGCTTGTTGAACATCTTCAGCGCGCAATGCAGCTTCAATGGCGTAGCGATAAATCCAAGACGTTGCGGCGAAAGGTTGCTGGCTAAAACTCGGTTCATCGAGCAGAGAAAGGTACAGCTCGTAGCCACGCTCAAAGTGATTGAACATGTCAGGTAGAGAAGTAAAGGTGGTGGCTGCCATGGCGGTGGCTAATTGGTATTCCGGCAAGCCTTGTAAGCGTTGTTGCTCTTGCAGTGGTACTGGCTGATTCGCCATTAAATCCAAACCTTTTTGGATTGTCGCAAGACCGCGCTCGGTGAACTTCATCTTGTTCCAAGGCATAAACGCCTCACGGCCTTGCAATGTCTCAGCACTGCCCAAGTAAACCAACGTCACCGGCGTTGCGCCTTGCTCTTCGAGTTGTTTAGATAATTCGCCGTAAACGGTATCAACTAAACCAGAGTCACCCTGCGCCGCTTGGTTGAATTGACTGAGTGTGCGCTCGCTTGGGTTAGCCAGAGCCAGATTGCTGCTGAGTGCAAATGCGGCGATAAACGTACTTGCCAGTTTAAGAGCTTTGATTGAGCGAGATTGAGAAACCATCATGTACTGTCCTTGTTGAACGTGATTTGATGGTTTCAGATTAAGGGAGAAGATCGCACGCTGCTTTTGCATGCGACCAATGGCAGTTATGCGGAGTGAATGGTTGTTTGCTGCGATGAATGACATTCCATCCTTAAAGAGAACATTTATCCCAGCTTGTTTGTAAGCGTCTGTCTTTCACCACAATAGGAATAAAAATACTGGCTTAAAACCTGCGTCTAGTGTATTTATCCATTCCACAGCTTTCCAAGCAGCTTACCCATAACAGACGACATCGACGCTCCTCTCATACACACCTTTGCATGGTGTCTGTTATTTCCAAATAGGATTCTTAGCATCGGAATAGTTCGAACTCTCGAGTTCTGGTTGTTTTCGCGCTCGAACTGGGTGCGTTATTAGGTCGTAGAAAATGAATAAGCGTTTTTTCCCCAGGGTCGATTTGCCACTGCTGATGGCGATCATTCCGATCATGCTATTGAGTACACTAACACTTTGGAGTGCCAGTGGCTTTAATGAGGCCATGCTCTTCAAGCATTTAGCACGCTGCGGACTGACCTTGGTTTGTATATTGGTCATGTCATCGATTCCCGCCGCTAGCTATCAACGCTCAGCTCCATATCTCTACATTATTGCGGTTGCGCTGCTACTTGCTGTCGCTTTGTTTGGCGATAGCACTAATGGCTCTCAACGTTGGCTCGATATTGGCTTTTTTCGCTTTCAACCCTCGGAGCTAATCAAACTATCGATTCCAATCATGATCGCGTGGATGCTACATATTGAAGGTGGCAGACCAGATAGTAGGAAAATCGCATTCTGCTTACTCATCACAATGATTCCTGCTGGGTTAATCGCGCTACAACCGGATTTAGACGGTGCAGTTTTTACCGTCATTTACGCCTTATTCGTTTTATTTTTAGCTGGCATGAGCTGGAAAATAATCGGTGGCTTTGTCGCGAGTATATTAACGTTGGCGCCTATTTTGTGGTTCTTCGTCATGGAAACGTATCAAAAAAGCCGCGTTACTCAGTTCTTGCACCCGGAGTCGGATCCGTTAGGTTCGGGCTACCAAATCATCCAATCTTTAATTGCGATAGGCTCCGGCGGAATGAAAGGCAAAGGTTGGATGAATGCTACGCAAGGAACACTTGGCTTTATTCCAGAAAGTCATACGGACTTTATTTTTTCGACTTATGCCGAGGAGTGGGGTTTTGTTGGTAGTTTAGTCTTGCTCGCACTGTACTTGTTTATTACCGCGCGCGTCATGTTGCTTGCATGTCAGTCTGACCACTTTTTTAGTCGGCTTGTGAGTGGCGCATTAGCGATGAGCTTTTTCCTGTATGCTTTTATCAATACAGGTATGGTGAGCGGCTTGTTGCCAGTAATGGGAAGCCCTTTGCCGTTCTTTAGTTACGGCGGCACGGCCATGCTGACGCAAGGCATCTGTTTTGGTGTGATCATGTCACTGTGTTATTCCAAATATCGCAACGCATAATGCTGCTAGCAAAAAGTGCGATCAAAAAAGGCTTCCCTCGGGAAGCCTTTTTACAACGGTGGAAGCTAAGAAATTATAGCTCTGCGTTGTGGTAAACCTGCTGAACGTCGTCACAGTCATCTAGAAGATCTAGGAATTTCTGGAACTTCTCAGCATCTTCACCCGCTACTGGCGTGTGAGTTTGAGGAACGAAAGTGATTTCTTCCACATCGATCGTTAGATCTGGGAACGCACCATTTAGTGCTGTTTTCGTCTTGAAGAACTCTGTATGAGGAGCGAATACAGTGATCACACCGTCTTCTAGCTCAACGTCAGTTACGTCTACATCTTCCATCATTAGCGTTTCTAGGATGATCTCATCATCGTCGCCTTTGAACTGGAATACCGCTTGGTGATCGAACATGTGAGAAACTGAGCCCTCAACACCAATTTTCGCACCCACTTTAACAAAGCATTGGCGTACATCTTGGAAAGTACGGTTGCCGTTATCGGTCAGACAGTCAACGATAACACTAGTACCGCCAGGGCCGAAGCCTTCGTAGCGCGCAGGTTGGTAATCTTCACCACCGCCGCCACTCGCTTTGTCTAGTGCTTTGTCGATAACGTGCGCTGGTACCTGATCTTTTTTCGCTTTCGCGATCAGGTGGCGAAGAGACAAGTTCATGTCTGGGTCACTACCGCCGTTTTTCGCGCACATGTAAATTTCTTTACCGTATTTGGAATAAACTTTAATTTTCGCGCCTGCAGTTTTCGCCATAGAGGCTTTGCGCACTTCAAAACTTCTTCCCATCGGGATGTCTCTCTAAATTCAAATTTAATGCGAAGGATTTTAGCAAAAAGCGAAACCTTTTCAATTTCGCTTAGCAAAGGAATGGGGAGGTTACCTCATTCGCCACATAGTTTTATACCGTTGTCACGATTCGCGTTAAGCGACACCCATTACTCGTTTGTACTTTTCGACCGATTGCTGAAAAAACGCTTTTTCATCAGCATCGTTAATCTTGGACAACTGTTCTTCTATTGCTTCAGGACCAGATTTGGCCTCTCTGAGCTTCCAAACCAAAAACGACGCTTGTTTATCCAGTTCGATTTTGTTTTTTTCATCAGGCGGCAATAGGGATAGATTGAACGACATTTACAGCCTCAAGGTACTTTAAATACTAGCCGCGCACTATAGCATACAGAGTTACAATTGCAGAATAGAAACGCACTTAACTTGATCAATTTCAAGTTAACTATTTGGGACCCGCACTGATTTTCAGCGCTTTTGGTAAAAACTGCTCGAATATTTGATGCAACCGATCTTTGGTCACAGGTTTGGCGACAAACTCATTCATACCGACGTCAAAGCAATGTTGTTGATCTTCTTTAATAACATTGGCACTCAACGCAATAATGGGAACGTGTTTCCCCCACTCTCCCATTTGTCGAATACGCTCAGTAGTAATGAAGCCATCCATCACTGGCATTTGGCAATCCATAAACACCAAGTCAAAAGCTTGCTTCTCACATAGCTGAAGCGCTTCTTCACCATGATTTGCGACGCTCACTCGAACGCCGAGCTTTTCCAACATAATACGGACGACTTTCTGGTTTACGATGGTATCTTCAACAATCAATACCCAAGGTTGATTGTCATGCTGGAGGCTGGTTTCATTATCTTCAACTTTTGGAAACGTCAAAACATTAGGTCGTTCCGTGTAAGTAGAATGTGCTTTTACTACAACTGGAATCGAAAACTCAAAACAACTACCAAGCCCCAACTCACTTGTCAGTTGGATTTCTCCTCCCATTAAGTTCACCAACTGAGCACCAATCGCCAAACCAAGGCCGGTACCACCGTACTTTCTGGTTGTACTGCCATCGGCTTGTTGGAAACGTTCGAAGATCGCTTGTTGGTTCTCTTTCGCAATACCAATGCCAGAATCAACAACGCGAAATCGAATCATGGCGACATCATGCTCTTGACGTGTTAACTCAACAAGAAGCTTCACATGACCACGATCAGTAAATTTGATCGCGTTGCTCAACAAATTGTTCAATACCTGTTTTAAGCGTGCAGCATCACCTTGCACTTCCGCTGGCAAGTGAGGATCAATATCGCTAAGCAATTGCAGATTCTTCTGCTTGGCTTTGACGGCGTGTAAGCTGATCACATCATCCAAAATACGGCGCAGATCATAGCTCGCATTTTCTAATTCGACTTTACCTGCTTCGACTTTAGAAAAGTCGAGAATATCGTCGATGATCGTCATTAAAGAGTGAGAAGAACTATCGATGATCTCTACAAACTCTTTTTGCTGAGGATCGAGTTTGGTGTCACCCAGTAATGAAGCGACACCAATAATGCCATTCATCGGTGTTCGAATTTCATGGCTCATGGTGGCAAGAAATTCACTTTTTTTGCGGTTGGCGACTTCCGCTCTATCTCTTTCTTCTTCAAGTTCAGTCTGATGCTCACGGACTTTCTCAACGCTTCGGTTGTATTTCTCCGCCAACACGCTCACTTCATCAAAACACCAACGCTTTGGGAGCGTAACTTTGCTTGGGACCTTCCCGCCACTAAAATCGCTCACGGCGCCGGAAAGCAGTTGGAGAGGATTGACCAAGAGGCGGAAGGCGACCCAAAGCACGCCAATTATGAGCAATAGGATCTTGATCGCTTCTGTCGTGAGCAAGAAAAAAAATTGTTGCCAAAGATCTTCATAAATCGAGCTCAGATCCGCCTGAACAGTCAATGTCGCCAGATCATAGGTTTTATCACCAACACGATATTGCATCGGCCAACTTCTTTCTACGACATCCTCAGAAAGTGCGGTGCCCAGTTCGACGATAACTTCATCTTCATTAGCGATACGTAAATAATCCACAGAGGGCATGCGCATTGCGCCCTCTGCTTGAGTGAGTAACAGCTCCCTATCCTCCACCCATAAGCTGGCAGAAAAGCTCGATAAGTAACTGGATTCGACCTGCTTTAGCTCGACGTGCAAATGGGCTAAATCTTCGTTAAAAACTCGATATAAACTCACAGCGGAAATGATGACAGTAAAGATTAAACTCAACGTTAGCACCGCCAACATAAGTTGGTTGCCGATACTAAATCGACGTTGAGATCGCTCTTTTTCATCCATATGAAATCGCTCCGATAAACTTGCGCTACTCTAAATATAGCCACGCGCAAATAATAATCGAGGATACGATGAAAAGACTTCTACTTAGATTGGCTTTTAGTTTTATTGCGATAGGAACTTATGCTACTGCCGCTGAAGTGAACTATTACGTTATCGCCGACCAAGCAAGGCCATTTCAAATAGAACAACAGGGGCAAATGCATTCCGGGATTGTGACTGACATCGTCAGTGCCATTTTCGCTGAATCAGATTATCAGGTGAATTATCATACTTATCCGTTTAAACGAATGATCTCCATATTAGAAGAAGGTGGCGAACCAAACTGGCTAACTTACGGCAGCCCAAATTGGGGCAAGGTGCAATCAGAAAACTTGTCTGAAGAGCCCATTTACACTGTAAAACATGTATTGGTCTCTAGTAGTGAGAAACCGTTAGAGTTCAAGAATATGGACACCATGCATGGCCGATCTATCGTATTACTACTCGGTTTTGATTATCCGAATTTAATCCCATTCTTTGAGGATGGTAGTGTGAATGAAATACGCGTTAAAGATTATGATGCCGCATATCGAGTGATAACCCGAACACCAGGAGATACAGCCTTCGTCGAAATGGAATCACGCGTTATGTACAACTTAAAACGCCTCAATTTGTCGCTAGAAGATTTTCAGATCCAATCTTTCGACTCAGTTATCCCTGACTACTCGATCTATTTGGCCTTTTCGCCCCAAATGCAGCCAGAAACTCAGGACTACATTAATACACGTTTGGCTGAGTTAAAAACATCGGGTGAAATTGATGAGATCATTCAAAGGTATCAATAAATGACCTAACGAATGAAAACGCCAACGATTCTATCGTTGGCGTTTTCATCTATTGAGACATAGATGATGCTTTACTTGGTGTGATTGACAAACTTAGGATCAAACATGTGCCCTAATTTACTCGCCTTAGTTTGCAAGTAGTGTTGATTGCTTGGATTATTACCTTCTTGCAAGGGCACACGCTCAATGACGTTGATATCAACCGCTTTTAACGCAGCCAGCTTACGTGGGTTGTTCGTCATTAGTCGCACCGCATCAATGCCCAAATGCTCTAACATCCCTTTACAGAATGCGTAATCACGCATATCGGCAGCAAAGCCCAAACGTTCATTGACTTCTACAGTATCGGCGCCATCGTCCTGGAGGTGATAAGCTCGAATTTTATTAATCAAGCCAATACCACGTCCTTCTTGACGCAAATAAAGCAGTACACCACATCCCTCTTCGACAATATTTTGTAGCGCCCTATTGAGCTGAAAACCACAGTCGCAACGCGTACTAAACAAGGCATCGCCAGTAAGGCACTCCGAATGCAACCGAATAAGCGGTGCAGCGCTGCTTGCAGGCTCTCCATACACGAGGGCAAGATGCTCTTTGTTCGTGGCAGTTTCAACGAAGCCATACATCATAAATGTGCCCCATTGGGTAGGCAATTTGGCTTTATCGATGAACTTCACGAGATTGTAGGGCTCGACATGTCTCAGCTCAGCCCGAACGTTCATCAGAATTTCTCCTAAATGATTTTCTCCTTTACCGTCTCCCCCATCCCCCCAAAAGGCATCTTTGTGAGAATGCTCTGTGAGACAAGCGTTACCCGTTCTCATTAACTGCTGCGCTAAAGGTGGATTTTGCAGAAACTTTTCTCTAACGATGAAAGCCATAACGGCCAACTTCATATCCTCCCAGTCACTTCTGACGAAATGTTCGTATTTTCGGCTTAAGGCGAATGCTTCATCGGGAGTGCTCGCGTGTTGAATTTTGCTTTGTAACTGCGCATCGAGGAACTTTTGGGCTTGATAATAATGTTCGCTGGTGGGCCAAGTTTGGGAGGATATATTGACTGGGGCATGGCAAAAATTGGAAAGAAAACCGTGGGGCTCATCGGGCTCATAAAAAAGGATTTGGTCAACCATACTCGCGCTCCTTGCTTTGTGGTCGCGATAATCAACAAAAAGCATATCGCTATTGATATATCTTTTAGTAACGCTAGGTAAGATTGTCAAACTTCTACACAGATGAAAATGAGTTTGGATCTAGAACTTTTTAGGTGAAATAGAGGTGAATTAGAACGTTTGGATAAGAAAAATAAAGAGATGTGAGATGTTGTAGTGAGACGCTATGGCTAAAATGGAGCGAAAAATAAAAAGGGCAGCCCGACGACTACCCTATGGATTGCTATACCAAACTAGAGCAATCAGTGTATCAAGCCAAGCTCCCTTGCTTCTTCAATGGTCAATCCACTTTCACGGATTTCACGTAGCGCTTCAATGCGTCTTCTGGCTTCTGCTGATTTCACTGTTTTCTCAGGCTTCACAACGGCTTCTTCATCAGGTAATTCCCATTTGTGAGCGATGTTGGTCATCTCGTCATGGTCGATAGAATTAATGGACATATTTCCTCCGAACACACCATGTTTTCGATGCGTAATCTATAGCAAAACAGGAACGAGGTGGTAAGAAAAACTGTAGGGAAATGTGACCCCTCCCGCCCTTTCGTTAACTCCTTAATAGATCCATCATTTAAGTTTTGCCAAGGGGCAAATTTACGATTAGATTTGAATAATTCCCCCTAAGAAAAGTGTGCTGATCCAGCTCTCAATTCTCGTCTTCCTTGACTTCATTAACAACGCCGGATACCACTTTTTATTTCGCCTAACTTTCGAGTCACTTCACTGATTCACCGCTTGCCACTTTCTAAAAACCATCACACCTGATAATGATAATAATTATCTTTTACATTAGTAAGGTGTTTATATGGATGGTATTAACTTAAATCATGCATACCACAATAATCCGGTCATCCAGATCCGAGATTTATGCGTCGATTACATCACCGATAATGGTGATTTTAATGCGGTAAAATCCGTCAGCTTCGATATCGGCAAAGGAGAAGTATTTGGACTTGCTGGTGAATCGGGATGTGGCAAAAGCACGATCGCATTCTCGATCAATCGTCTCCATAAGCCGCCAGCGTTCATTTCTGGCGGTAAAATATTGTTTGATGGCAAAGACATTCTTAGCCTCTCAGATTCTGAGCTAACCGCTCTGAGGTGGAGTGAAATCGCCATGGTGTTTCAAAGCGCGATGAACTCACTCAACCCTGTCTTAACGATCCAAGAGCAATTCGCAGATGTATTGCGTCATCACCAAGGACTCACCAACGCTCAAGCGAAAGATCGAGCAGAAAAACTATTGGACTTGGTCAATATTCCACGAGAACGGTTAACGGAATACCCTCACCAATTTTCAGGTGGAATGCGTCAGCGCTTGGTGATTGCTATTGCTTTGTCTTTGAGCCCTAAGCTGATCATTATGGATGAGCCCACAACCGCTTTAGATGTGGTGGTACAAAGAGAGATTTTACAACAAATCTATCAGCTTAGAGATGAATTTGGCTTCTCAGTACTCTTTATTACGCACGACTTGGCGCTGATGAGCCAATTGTGTGATCGCATTGCCATCATGCGGCATGGAGAAATCGTCGAAGTCAATCAGGCATACGAAATTCGCAATAATCCTCAACATCCCTACACACAAAAGCTATGGGCTTCTTTCCCAAACATCCACGATGTCCACAAACAACCAGAGCAACCAGGAGCGTAATCATGAATCAGCCTATCATCCAAATGAAAAACGTGATTAAAGAGTTCAGAGTAGGCGGTGGTTTAGCGAAAGAGGAAACCTTCCGTGCGCTCCAAGGCGTGAGCTTTGATCTGTATGCAGGAAAAACGTTGGCTTTAGTTGGAGAATCAGGCTGCGGTAAAAGTACGTGTGCTCGCTTGATCACTAAAGTCTATCCGGTAACAGAAGGCGAGATCCTTTTCAATGGCACTAATATCAATGAGATTACGTCACGCTCAGCGCTCCAAGAGTATCGCAGTAAAATACAAATGGTGTTTCAAGATCCGTTTGGTTCACTCAATCCAACTCATACCATTCGCCATCACCTCACACGCCCTTTAAAGATTCATAAGCAAATCAAAAGCGAGCGTGACATTCCTGTCCGCTTGGAAGCGCTTTTAAAGCTGGTGGAACTACCTGAAGAGACATTAAATAAGTTTCCTCACGAGCTTAGTGGTGGACAACGTCAGCGAGTAAACTTAGCACGTGCTCTCGCCGTCGGTTCGCAAATCATTCTTGCGGATGAGCCAACATCTATGCTGGATGTCTCCATTCGCCTCGGGGTACTGAATCTAATGCAGCGCATGAAGCAAGAGCTAGGAATCGGCTTTTTGTACATTACTCATGATTTGGCGACCGCACACTACATCGCGGAAGAAACAGCTGTGATGTACAAAGGGCAAATCGTTGAATGGGGTGATACACACTCAATACTAAAGAATCCGCAGCACCCGTACACCAAACTATTGATTTCAGCCGTTCCAGATCCAGATCTTCCTTTTGGTAACTTAGTGAAAAGTGAGCCAAACTATTCGATAGATGCCGATGAAATTCGTAGTCGTAGCAGCATCATTGTCGACGAATTTGATCAAATAGGACCCAATCACTATGTAAAACAATGGACTGAGGCTGCGTAATGGAATTGAGGACTTGGCAAGATCAGATCGCCATGTGGTATGAACATCGGAAGCATGATCAAGTTGAAAAACTGGAAACGATCTTATATCAAGCGCCCGACGGCGTGTTTGGCCCAGAACTAAACGAAGTTCAAAGCAAAGCGATTGCTTGCTGGCTAGACGGTTGTTTACGTGTGTTTCAACATGCTAGGTACCAAGATCCTCAAAAAGCGTATCAAACCTTGCTTTACACGAGCGCAAAGCTTGAGCAAGCGGCATGTCAGGTATCGACCGATATTCTGATCAAAGATTGGTGTTTAAAGCGACTTCAGCACCTTACCGTTTTAGCGTTAGAGTTTTGTAATCAGCAATGTGATCAAAATGAGTGGCAACAACAAGCATATAACTTGATCGAGTCGCATGTTGCTTTGATGCGTTCTTTACACTGGAATGAAGCCAAGAAGCATGATCAAGGTTTATCTCATTAATCTGGAAAAATGATCAAGGCTTACTTTGAGGAATTTGAGGTAAAAAAAAGCGAGTTTCCTGAGGAGAAACTCGCGAAGTCTATTCAGAATGAATGTAACAATATGAGCCAATCTATTAATCATCAGAAAGGACAAAAGGTTGTCTATTCGTGATAAATAGTAGTCTCAGGCTTAGCTCCTAATGTCAGTAATTTGTTAGAGTTAAGTCTGTTTTTTATCATCGAAAGACATTGTTACATTTCAAATCAATACGCCACGCCTATTGCTTGATACACATCAAGCAACGCTTTTAAATCGCCATTTCATCCAGAGCGCGGAATACCATTTCATCCATATGGCCATCGAAGATTTGACGGCACACTTTCCGACGTACCGCTAATCCAGCAATCAAGCGCTCAATGGTAAGGTGCTTAACATCATTTTGGGTGTTAAACAGCTCGACGGTTTTGCTTAATGTCTCATAAGGAATTGGCTCATCCCCTACCCTTAGCCAATCAAGCTTCTCTATGTAATCAGAGCACTCTTCTTTGATTGAGGCATACGAGTGCCCTGTCATCGCAGATAAAGCCGTTATACTGCGTTCTAGAGCCTCTGGTGAGGTATATTTAGATAAAGTAATGGTGATCTCGTCTGCATTGATCTCAACCAGGTGTTTTCTTTGCTTCACGCGGCGGCCTAAATTCCCTCTTGGAGATGGCGCTTTGCGTTGGATAGGCTCAAATTCGCCGTCTATGATGCCTGAGAGCTCTTCAAGCTGTTGTCGGGTAACCATCTCATTACGAAGTGGGTTTGGCAGCGTAGGCGCCATGTTACGCTTTCCTGCGTTGGTTGTTCGTGCACGTGAATAACGTAAGACTTCTTCCACATCGCATTTAATATCGATCTGGTAGTCCATCACTTTGTCATTCTCGATCATAGTTTCGATCGTCAGGTGATAACCCCATAAATTCACGACAAACAGCTCATCCGTTCCCTTACCATCCGATAAACGCTTCAGCTCTCGGATCAAATCCATCGAGAATCGTCGCCATTCGATGTTACGTGCCAGCTTCTGGTTTAATTCACTCAGCAGCATGCAGTCAGTATGACGACGCACCATGCGGCTACGGAAGAAAGAATACAGTTGGAATACCAAAGTATGTTGCTTCAAGATCTCTGGTGGGAACAAGAAGAAATAATCACGCGTTAATAGTTCTTCATAAAACGAAGGCTCCCAAACCAAAATGTACAAGTTTGGCTTGATACGAATTTCACCATCGCTTCCCTCTACAGGCGCTTCTTCAGACGCAGTGATGGTTCGAGCAAGAAAACGAAAACGATCACTTTTGAATCCTTCTGGCATGTTTTCACTTAGCCAACGACCAGTAAGTTCATGCAGCTGGAAATCGGTAAACTCAATACGATCAATACTGTCGCGAATAGAATCACGTGCTGGACCACTGTCTTTTTTGCCTCGAAGCGACAAAATATCAGTAATGTATAACGGCGTCTTGTTCGGCACGTGTGCTGCGTCGAGTTGATACTGATCTTTGTGATGATCATGGTATTGCACGGTCAATGTGAACAGAGCAAACAAGGTCATCAGATCATCCACAGTCATGATATTTTTGGATGATCGCGTTTCAATAACCGCTTTGGTACCAGAGATCGACACCATGGATTTCTGATAACTTTTTCGAGTTCTTGGTGGTGCAAGTGCTTGGTCAATGATCCCAGCCCAATTCGTTGGAGACACGACAAATTGATCGGCTTCATCTTTCATCGTTGGAGGGGTATTCAACCCATGTTCATTCAACAAACGCTTGTTCACTTGGGTTTGAGCCAATGCTTTTGAACGTTTTTGCTTTTCGTTTTGGCGTACTTTGTCTGTAACAAGACTTGTTGCACCCAACACTGAAATAAGCTGATTAGGATTAACAAACTTATGTAACATCGTCTTACCAGCAAGTCCTTCTTCAAACCGCACTGGAGTTTGAGTAAACAAACCAATGTTTACTGCTGCACGTAAGCGTTGTTGCAGAGCTGCACGAGTGAGTTGTCCGTCCGTCGCTTCCACAATCTCTGTGGTTGAAACCAATCCATCTTTGCTGCTGAAACCTCGCAATGAGATCAGATTAAGCAACTCTAAGATGCTTTTGGTCACCCCTTTGAAATGTTGGTACTGCTCTACCCAATCTGCAGAGGATTCATGTACCTCAAAAAGATGGCCATCCTTATGGCTTCTAGGTGCTTTAATCAGAATTTTTTCATCAGCCGTCATTTTAGATCCAGATCACACTAGCCGTAGTTGTGCTATGGTTCCGAAGAATAAAGAAAAACAGATCATAAATAAAGAAAAAAGATTGTTTTTTAAATAACTGATCTTTTTGATTAATCTGATCTTAATTGATTATATGATCTAATGATCTGGCTATCGTTTTGCCGCTAAGTACATGTTCTATAAAGTGATTATTTTCATGCATGTCGGAACTATGATCATGTTAATTCTGAAACTATGATCAACAATAGCCTGAAAGCATGATCACATTTGCTCGTAAGCATGATCATTAAGTTTATGAAAAGATGATCAAAAGAGTCATGAAACGATGATCATGATGTTTTTACAGGTTATCCACAGATGCTGTGTTTAATAATGATCTTAATGAGAATTTTATTGAGCATTGTCGATGTTATTGATACTCGGATCGATGATCAAGAGCTGAGATAGCTATCGTTCTGGAGACAATATTGATGATAAATTACTCATGTGATGAAAATGCATCCAAGTAGCTCTTATTCCGCAGTAAAACCTAGTTTCGGACTATTCTTAGGAAGCATGATCATGAGAGTAAGATTTATCATAGTAACTTGAACAATTTCATTGTTCCGGCTTCTCTATCCACTAATTTCTTCTCCATCCCCCATTCTGACTGCATTCAACCGTAAATTAGAGACAAAAACTCATGCTTCCGAGAGATTCTATAGCTTGATCATATTTCCGATTGATGGATCTTATTTAATCCGCGTGTTTACACCCTCGTCTACTCTATTTTTCCATGATCATGCTTTCGTATTTGTGTTTTATCATGGAAGCATGATCATAAGCATACCTTGATCATACTTCCATAGGAACATCACTTGAACTGCCCTTTGTGGCTCGGATACATGATCAAGGTTGTTATTAGCGTTCATGTTGAAAGATTGCTTTCTATTTTTTGTTTAAATTAGGTTGGCCTAACATAATCCGTAATTTAGCTTAAGAATATAATCGTTCCGGTAGAAAATTGATTTACATTGTAAATGGGTGACGCTGTAACACTTTTATTTTTAAGTTTAAGGTGTCCATTTATTCGAAGATTATTTAATTAAAAATAGTTATGTTTTTTACCATAAATCATAAAAGCGTCGATTTGAATGTTTTTTTATGTGATGGTTATTCAAAATGTTCGTGCACCTTTTTGTTGTTTTTGGTCTTTACTGATGTACAATTGCAAGCATAAATCCTTCCAACGGAATTTGGCATGAAAAGAGAAAAAACGATTGAAAACCTTCTTGAGTTGGCGGAGCTGACTCAGCAGGTTCAAGCTGACCGTATTGAAATTGTTTTAGAAGAGCGAAGCGATAACTATTTCCCACCAATGTCTAAGGCGATGATGGAAACCCGTTCAGGTTTAACTCGCCGTAAGCTCGATGACGCGATTGGTAAGATGGAAGCGGCTGGCCATCAATTTACTAAAAATAACGCGAATCATTATTCAATTACGTTAGAAGAAGCACATATGCTTATGGATGCGGCTGAAGTGCCTAAATTTCATGAGCGTAAGAAGAATTCAGGTAACAAACCTTGGATTATTAACGTGCAGAACCAGAAGGGTGGTACAGGTAAATCAATGACAGCGGTCCATTTAGCGGCATGTTTAGCGCTAAATTTGGATAAACGCTACCGTATTTGTTTAATCGACTTAGACCCACAAGGCTCGCTACGTTTATTCCTCAACCCACAAATCAGCATGGCAGAGCATGACAATATCTATTCTGCTGTAGACATTATGTTGGGTAACGTGCCTGATGGTGTAGAAATTGACAGTGAATTTTTGCGTAAAAACGTATTGCTGCCAACGCAATACCCGAACTTAAAGTCGATTTCAGCGTTTCCAGAAGACGCAATGTTTAATGCTGAAGCATGGCAAACGCTATCTGAAGATCCATCACTCGATATCGTTCGTCTGCTAAAAGAGCAACTGATTGATAAAATTGCTGATGACTTCGATATCATCATGATTGATACCGGCCCACATGTTGACCCACTAGTATGGAATGCGATGTATGCATCAAATGCGTTGTTAATCCCTTGTGCGGCTAAGCGTCTGGACTGGGCTTCAACAGTAAACTTCTTCCAGCATTTGCCTACGGTATATGAAATGTTTCCGGAAGACTGGAATGGTCTTGAGTTTGTTCGCTTGATGCCAACCATGTTTGAGGACGACAATAAGAAGCAAGTTTCTGTTTTAACTGAAATGAACTATCTTCTAGGTGACCAAGTTATGATGGCTACTATCCCTCGTAGCCGTGCGTTTGAAACCTGTGCCGATACCTACAGCACAGTATTTGATCTGACAGTAAGCGATTTTGAAGGCGGTAAGAAGACGCTAGCCACCGCACAAGATGCTGTTCATAAAAGCGCACTGGAATTAGAGCGTGTGCTGCATTCTAATTGGCCGTCATTGAATCAGGGGTAATAAGTAAATGGCTTTGAAAACGTCTGAATTAAACGCGAAATTATTTGGCAAAACGAATAAACGTCGTGTTGTGACTCCACAAGAGGCGCAAACCGCGGCAAAAGAAAAAGCTCAAACGATTGAGCTAGCTGTCGCAGGTGAAAATATTGTTCAGTTTGAACTTGTTCGTATTCCTGCAGAGAAAGTCGCGACAGAAACAACGGTGTTTGTTGATAACGCTCGTGAGCAATCGTTCTTAAACGAGCATGCTTTATCTGATGTTTTAGTCACACTCAAAGAGCGCGGCCAACAATATCCAGCGGTGGGTCGTAGAACTAAAGATGGCAAGATTGAAGTTTTAGATGGTAGCCGTCGTCGCATGTCTTGTATCCTCGCTGAACAAGATTTTTTGGTTTATGTTGCTGACAACATCAATACTGACCATGCTAAGTTTTTGTCTGATGTGGCAAATGCTCACAAACCGCTCTCTTTATACGAAAAAGGTAAAGAGATGCAGGCTAAACTAGATAGTGGTGAAGCTGAAGATCAGAAAGCATTGGCAAAAATGTTCCAGTGCAGTGAAGCGTTGGTAAGTGGCGCTTTAAAAGCCGCAGCATTACCGTTAGAACTGCTTCAAGCGTATCCCAATGTCGGCGATCTTGGTCGTCCAACTATCGTGAAACTGCACAAACAGTTTTCAACGTTGACGCCAGAGCAGCAGCAAGAGCTGTTAGATAAGTGTCGCTCTAGCGAAGGCTTTTTATGGCAGCGAAGCACAGCTCAAGGCGTTGCTCGTCTGACAAAAGAAGTCACGGAAAGCATCGAAAACTGGATTGCTGAGCTTGCACCAGCAAAACCTGGAAAGAAGACCGAAAAAGTCGACTTAGTAAAAGGTCGAGCAAGCTACAGCCGAAAAGGTAGCAGTCTGGCGTTGAACTTGAAGAAAGTTGACGACAGCTTGATGGAAGAGATTCTTGCCTTTGTGCAAAACAAGCTGCAATAACAAAAGATGATTGAATCAACCGCCTCCGGGCGGTTTTTTTATATCTGCGAAGCGTCAAATTAAAGATGTGATACCATTGCGTCAGTTCAACGTTGGATAGACAAAATGCAGACACAATCTGATTTCCTTTCATCACTTCAACTACAAGCTCACCAATCTTTCCAAAGATTCGGCATCGTCATTCAAGGCGAGTCTTCTTGGCAAGATGCATTGGTGTCAGAGTTCCATAAAACACAGATGTATCAACGTTGGTTTTGTGTCGGCGATTTTGGTTTGGAGAACGCATACAGTGTTTCGCCTAAACAAGGGCACATGTTGTTAGGCAGAGAGTGTGACGTTCTATTGTTTGATGCTCGAAATGGTTTTGACGCAAATAGCTTTACCGCCGCGCTTGGCACATTGGTTGGCGGTGGCCTTCTTATTATCATTACTGAGCCGCGACAAACTGCGAACTTTGCTCAGCAATGGATGCACAAACAATGGGAGAAGCTCGTTGTTATTGAGCAAGACAAACCATTGCCAACGGCTCCAGACATCAAGCAAGCAGAAAAAGAAAGCCACTACACGGAACAAGAACATGCCATTTCTCTAATTGAAAAGGTGGTGACAGGACATCGAAAGCGACCATTAATTTTGACCGCTGATCGTGGGCGTGGAAAAACAAGCGCACTTGGTATTGCGTGTGCGAACTTATTACAGCAGAAGCCATTTAGAATCTTAATTACGGCACCATCTATAAAAGCTGTTGAGCCTGTTTACCAACATGCTTTGCGGTTACTTCCTAATGCGCAGCGTATTAGGAAGGACAGATTAGAATCAGGGCAGGGAGCCATTCAATTCATTGCTCCTGACGAACTTCTATCGAGCCGACCTGAATGTGATTTGTTACTTGTCGATGAAGCGGCTGCAATTCCAGTTCCTATGCTTAAAAGCATTACCGAACATTATCATCGACTCGTTTTTTCTACGACTATTCACGGTTATGAAGGTTGTGGCCGGGGCTTTACGATTAAATTTGTTGATTGGCTTCAGAAACAGCGTTCGGGAATGAAAACATGGCACATGACACAGCCCATCCGCTGGAGCATGAATGATGCGCTCGAATCATGGCTCTATGACGCGTTTTTGTTGGATGCGGAGTTTACGCACCATCAACTTAACCAGGTCGACTCAATTTCCCTTTCTAAAGCCGATAAGGACGATTTGATATCGCAGCCTAGTTTGCTGCGCGAGTGCTTCGCTCTTTTGGTTAATGCTCATTATCAGACCTCGCCGAATGATTTGATTCACCTTTTGCAAGACGACAACAGTCAGCTCTATTTTGCTAAGCAAGATAATGCGGTTGTGGGGGTAATATTAGCGGTCGAAGAGGGTGGGCTTGACGCTGAATTGGTTGAAGAAATTCAGCTTGGTAAGCGTCGTCCTAAAGGACACTTAGCCCCAGTTACGATTGCAAACCACCTAGGATTTCCGAATGTCGCGAATCTATCGACGCTGCGAGTCATGAGAATTGCTGTTCATCCGGAATTGCAAGGAAGAGGCATCGGTCAAAAAATGCTGCAGCAACTTGATCAAATGGCGGCTAAACACATTGCTTACTTATCCACGAGTTTCGGTGCGACGGAAGAGTTGGTCTATTTCTGGCGACAATCGAACTTCCGTGCAATTCGCTTAGGTTCAATGCGTGATGCTGCTAGCGGTTGTTATTCAGTCTTGATGGTCAAAGCTTGTGATTCCAAACAGACGGCTTGGGTCGATGAATCTCAGGCGCTATTTGAAGAAATGTTGTCTAACAATGTGGCTGACGTCTATCCAAAATTAGAAGCCTCAATTTTTCGAGCTATATTACCGCAACCTTTGGGAATGAGTCCACTTCATCCCGCTAAGTTATTACTAATTGAATGCTATGCTGATGGTGGTAACAGTTATGAGTCCGTGTCTGCTTGGCTTCAGCAGTGGTTACTTAACTTAGGTTTGAACTCCGCTTCCGACTTGATGATCAGTAAGCTTTTTCTTAACCGTAGTTGGACTGAATGTGCTCTGCAATTTGGTTTACCTGGAAGAAGGCAAGTTGAGCAGCAGTTAAGGGACGAAGTAAGACACATTTGGAACGATTTACACTGTAAACACTAAAGGGAAATTTACAATGTAAATGAAATTATTAGGAGCTGATTTTACACTGTAAATCAAGCTCCTTTTTATTTCGGAGTGTATTTTGATTGAGCTTTAGGTTAAATCGAAATGCTCTCTTAATATCTGTTTAACCGTTATTGATGGATTACTTTCTTTAGTGACGTGAGCCCTATAATAAGAAATGCGAGGTTTGTTCAGAAAACGGATTTGGGTAGACTGAAAGTGTTGATGGGAAGCAAAGTGGTAAGGGTATGTGGAAGCTGTGTCTTGAGTTATCTGAAGATAAGACCAAGGTGATAGCCCGTCTTCCGGGAGAAGCGGACCTCGGTGGTGAGCTAAATCAAAATGAATTAAACGAGCAGCTCGTCGCAATGAACGCTGAAAAGCTGTTTGTTGTAGAGGGGGAAGTCGTGAGATTCATTAACTGCGCCAAAGAACGTAAAGCCGAAGCTTACGAAGGCATCGTCATTGCGGAAAAACGCAACGCGCAAGTTGAGGTCGAATTATCGAATAATGACATGCTCGCCAGTATGAACGTTGTCGGCGCGTACGGAGGCCGAGGCTTACGTGGCCCCGAGATTGTTCAAGCCCTTGCTCAAGCGCGAGTTTCGAAAGGCATCAACAAACTGGCTTTGAAGAAAGTGCTGGTTGTCAGCACTCAGCTCAAACCCGGCGAAACTTTTTCTCAACCTGTAGCGGTTGGTAAGCAACCTATCAAAGGCAAAGACGCTCTTTTTACTCCTCTCGTTAAAGACATCACCAAACGCATCCTCAAACCCAAAGACGGCCAATCTGCTAGCGACAAAATTGATTTACGTAACCTCGGTGAAACTATCGCGGTTGACGTAGGCGATGAGGTGATGCGCCGCAAGCCTGCGACCAAAGGTACGCCTGGTTTTACTGTTCAAGGGCGAGTGATTCCTCCACAAGCCGGGAAAGACAGCCCAATGAAGCCAGGCAAGGGCACCGAGATAAGCAAGCACGACCCAAACCTATTGATCGCATCGGTGTCCGGTACGCCTCTGATTAAAGACAAAACCATTGAAGTTGATAACGCACTCTGTCTCAATAGCGTTGGCGTGAATACAGGTCACGTGAAATTTAAAGGGAATGTGATTATCGGTGGCAACATTGAATCCGGAATGATTGTTAAAGCGACGGGCTCTATTACTGTAGGCGGCTTCATTGAATCGGCTGACGTACAAGCGCAAGACGACATTCAAGTTGGTAAAGGGATCATTGGCCACACCGTGAGTGATGGCCAGCCAAAGAGTTGTCACGTCAAAGCCAAAGGTTCGATTCGTGCCAGCTACGCCCAATATTGTGATTTGCAAGCCGGCGAAGATATTGAGTTGGCGGTGCACAGCATGAATAACGATATTGTTTGTGGGCGCAATCTGACGGTGCTGGATGCGAACGGTAGGAACGGTACGCTCAGCGGCGGAGATGCAAAAGTCGGTGACAAAGTGGTGTGCTTACAATTGGGCGTAGAAGGCGACACCGCCACTAAGGTAGAAGCGTTCGCGCGCTATTCTGCATTTAAGGAGCGATTAGCAGAGCTTAAAGATCAATACAAACGCGCTCAAGAAGGAACGATGGATGTGATTCGTAAAGAGCTCGAATTTAAGAAACGTCCTAAAGCCGAACGTACCGACGAAGAACAAGCTCAGATTGATGTGATGAAAACACAAAACAACGAGCAGCTTGAAGCGATAAAGCAAAAGCTAGAACAAACGGAACATGACTTTGAAGTCGCGTTAGAAGAAAATATTGTCGAAGCCAAAGAGCGTGTCTTCACTCGCGTGACGGTGCAGTTTGGCGACGAACAAGTAACGACAAAGCGCACTCATGGCGGTTGTTCGTTCCGTTTCAATCAATACGAAATTAAAGTCTCGGCGAACTTGGAAGAAGAGGACGTCGCTGCGGTTTAAGCTTTCTTATTCACTGAGCCCACACGTTGCAACAAGATGTGTGGGCTTTTGTTTATCTACAAATCGACAATGTGCTCTTGATAGTAGTCCGCAAGCGCACCGACTTGGCTGCTACACATTACGTTCATTGCTTGTTTAATGTGTTCTATTGGCCAGTTCCACCATTGGATATTGAGTAGAGTTTCAATCTCTTTATCGCCGAATCGTTGACGTACGACTTGGTTGTTTCCAACCACCACCGAATAAGGTTGCACGTCTTTCGTCACTACGGCGCGTGCTCCGATGACGGCTCCATCGCCGATGTTTACTCCGGGCATGATCATCGCCTCGCTTCCAATCCAAACATCGTTCCCCACCACCGTGTCTCCGGCACGCTCGAAGCCGTCTTGCACGCCTTCTCCAAATTCTTCAGGAGAGAAGGGGAATGTCGAAATCCAGTCAATGCGATGACCTTGATTTCCTGCCATCATGAAGGTGGCTCCAGAAGCGATGGAACAAAACTTGCCGATGATTAATTTGTCGATGCTATCGGGTTCTCTACTTTGCCATTCTTGAAGTGTGACGGGGTCACCCAACAAGTAGCGTACCGCTTGCTCTTCGAAGCTTTTTTGATGATAGAAGCCCGAGTAATAGCTGTAATCGCCAACGATGATATTGGGATTTGTGATGTGATCTTTAATGACTTGACCTTTTAACCACGTGTCGAAAACACTCATAACTCATCCTTTCAAATTTAGGTTGTACAGAGTTTAGATGCTTTCTATTATTTCCAGTAGTTTGATTTTAGAGATTCAGAATTACTGTATGGAAATAAAATGGCTCAGTTACGTACCACTTTACGTCGCTTTGTGCGAAGAGCGAAGTATTGCTGGCGCGGCAAAGCGCCTGAATTGTTCGAATGCGCATGTAAGTCGGCAACTTAAACAGCTTGAAGACATATTGTCGGTGCAGCTTATTCAGCGAACTACGCGCCAGTTTAATTTGACCTACGATGGTTTGCGGTTTTATCAGCAGGTAAAGCAACTGCTCGAAGGCGCTGAGCAGATTAATGAACAAGTCATGGCAAACGAGATCGTATCGGGAAAATTGAGAATAGCGGCGTCTGCTTCTTTTGGAGCCGCGTTACTCAGCCAAACATTGATCGAGTTTCGATTGCAACATCCACAAGTGAGCGTCGAAGTGATCTTCACAGAGACACCTCTCGACTTGATTGAGGCTGGGTTTGATATCGCATTCTACTTTACCGATAATCCTCCAGAGGGATACGTCGGCCATCAGCTACGCACTTTACACTGTAAACCAATCGCTCATCGCTCGTATTTAGCTGATAAACCAAATGTAAGTACGCCAGAGAATCTTGGTGACTTAGAGCACATCCTTTATAAAAGTCGCGACTTGGTGTTAGATAAATGGACGTTTACACATAAGCAAACTCAGCAGCAGTGCAGTATTGGGTTAGAAAGTACGCTGAGTTTTAATCTTGTCCGGTCCATGTTGGATGCTACTTTGGCTGGTTGTGGTGTTGCCATGTTAGATGAATTTGCGCTGGCCGAACTCGAACCTGCACAAAAAGAACAACTCGTGAGTTTGCTGCCAGATTGGCAAACGGATGCGATTTTGCCGCTTTATCTGCTTTACCCAAAACGTGAGCACTTACCAAGAAGAACGCGAGCGTTCATTGATCACTTTAGGAACATATATTCTGTCGGCGAATAGCGACAGCAAACTTAGTAATAATAGAGGAAGCAAAGGAATGCGAAAACACTGTATTGCGATTGGTGGTGGTGGCTGGATGATGGGAGAGAATCCGAGCCCGCTCGATCAATACATTTTGTCTTTGTCTGGTAAGGAGAATCCAAACATTTGTTTTCTACCGACAGCCACGGGAGACGCCGATGAAGTGATTGAACGTTTTTACGATGCGAAGCTTAGTGAAAACGTGACCCATTTTCCGCTGTTTAAGTTTGAAGCTGGTTGGAAAGAAACGCTATTTGAACAAGACATCATTTACGTCGGTGGCGGTAATACGCGTTCGATGTTGGCCATTTGGCGCGAATGGGGAATCGATAGAATACTCAAGCAGTGCTATGAACAAGGCATCATCATTTGTGGCATGAGCGCTGGTGCAATTTGTTGGTTTGAGTTTGCGGTGACAGACAGTGATCCCGAAGCATACCAAGTTATGCGTTGTCTTGGATTAATTGACGGTTTGGCTGCGGCGCATTTTTCCCATGTCGGTGAGAAGTTTGAGGTTTTCCAAGCCTTTGCTCGTTCTCAACCGAGCATCACTTGTTATGGCATTCACGATTATGCGGCATTGCACTTTGTAGATGGAAAATTGTTAGCTACTGTCACCAGCTTTCCTGATGCAGGCGTGTTGGTCAAAACAGGTAGCGAAGAAAACATATTGCGAGGGTGAGCTTCTTCAAATCAGCATTAAAGGCAATAACTACTGACCGGACATAGAAGAAGCTCATGGATTCAGCTAACTTACATTAAATATCGTGCTTACAGCTCGTAACGCAGACCTAAGTGGTAGTAGCTTTCGTCTGCGTGCGCACCGCCAAACGAGACTTCTTGTCCATTGCTGTAGCCACGCGAGCCGTTACGATCAACGTAGTTTGTGTAGATAGAAGAACGAGGCGTCAGTTTGTATTGCACTTCTAGCGTTGTATCTTTCAGCTCTAGCTCGTCACCATCACTGTTTTCTAAAGAACGATAACCAGCACGCAGTGCCCATTTGTCATTTACACTGTAAACCGCCGTCAGTTCCATCACTTTGTCGGTACTGGTTTGTGAGTAATAGCCCTCTAGTTCATCTTCCGAGTACAACGCACCCAACATCAAATCACCTAGGTAGTAACGCGTACCTGCGCCCCAGAATGTGTAATCGGTGTCGTTGCTTTCACGTGCATCACCTTTATTTTTCTGCATCGCCACCACTGGTGCCAAGGTACCCAAATTCCCCATGTCTAGCGTATAACGCAGTGCAGCGTTGTAACCGTAGTCGAGTTCAGAAGTGTTGTTTCCTAAAATGTACGCGACAGAAAAATCGAAATTACCTAGGCTGTTTTGGTATTGCAGCGTGCCATCTTGACGGAAAACTTGCGTCGCGGTTTTGTCGACTTTATTCGCTTGGCGCGCCATAGAAACATCGGAAGAGGCGAACACATCACCAATGTCGGTAAACATAATCAATCCAGATGCCACGCGACCACCAGTAATGCGACCATAATCTTTCGCATCAATCCCCGCCCATACATAACGTGCGGTCAGAGACGGTTTGTCGTTTACTTGGTTTGCGTATTCAGCGGCACCCACTTGGTATTGCGCTTGGCCGATGATCGACGCGTACTCGTTGATGGTTTGTGAACCGTTTAAACCAATACGGCCATCAAACTCGCCATTTGCATCGCCGTGCTCATCATTTTTACTGGTGACATTGAAACCAAGACGAGAGTAAATATTTAAAACTGACCCATCTTCCGCTTGATACAGCTGCGCTGCCATTGCGTTTGATGCCATCAATGTTGGGATAAGTAGAGTCAAAATGTGCTTTTTCATGATTAACGACCTTTCATTTCTGTTGTTTTAGGTACGACAAAGCCCCTTCCGAGTAACGGAATAAGAAAAATTGTCGTGAAGTAGAGAGAGGGTGCGCCCTTGTTTGCCAAGGGCGCGAGCTAGTCCATTCCTATAGGGGAAGAATGATTTAGCTTAAATCGACGTCTTTGCAGCCAAAGAAGTAAGTCGCGAGGAAGCCGACGATGTAAGAGATAAGCAGGCCAGCAACAAACACCATCATGCCCGGGAAGATGCCATTTTCTGATGTCATGAGAGGAATCGCCACGATACCGGACGGGCCAAACACCGTATTAAGACCAACTGGCAAGCCAAGGTAAGAAACTAAGCCGATAAAGAAGCCGCCCGCAGCACCACCAATACAAGCGGTAACGAATGGTTTTACGCGTGGTAATGTCACGCCGTAAATCAATGGTTCGCCAATACCTAGAAGGCCAGGAATAATAGCGCCTTTAACTTGAGTGCGCAGTAGAGCGTCTTTTTTGGCTTTGAAATACAGCGCCATTGACGCGCCAACCTGACCGCCACCAGCCATCGCTAGGATAGGAAACAGCGAGTTAAAGCCCTGTGCTTCCATCAATGCGAAGTACACTGGAACAAAACCCTGGTGGATGCCAAATACCACAGAAATTAAGAACAAACCTGCCAAGATTGCAGCGCCTAATGGGTTATCGTTCAAGTTGAGGAACAACCAAGACATCCCTTTAAACAGCTCGCCGCCGATTGGCATGATGATCAAGAAGGTTACCGCACCCATGATCAACAGAGTGATAACGGACGTTAAGATCATGTCCAGATCATCTGGCATGTATTGACGAACCTTACGCTCGACTTGCGCACCGATGATCGCCGCCAAAAGTACGCCGATAATGTTGCCGCGCGGATCAATCGCAAAGCCGAAAAATTCGTTCATGCCAGAGTAAATGCCGGATGTAGCCTCTGGGTTGTAACCCAGTACAAACAAAGAGGCGAGAATGGCACCATTAACACCTGAGCCGCCAAACGCTTGCTGCGCGTTGTAACCAATCAGAATACTTAAGAAAGCAAACAGACCCTTACCAAAGACTTTCATGTAGGCGATCAAATCCAACATAAACTGGCTTGGTGTCTGGTCGAGAACAAACATCTGTTCCAATAACGTCGCAAAACCTAGCAACAAACCAGCGGCAATAAAGCCAGGGATCAACGGCGTAAAGATGGTAGCAAACTTGCTTAAAAAACGCTGAACCGCACTGGTTTGCTTACTCTTCATCTGTTTTTTCTGCTTGGCCGCGACGGCAGAAAGATCCTGTTGCGGCATATCTGGTTCTTCACTGTCACCAGAGGTTAAGCTATCGATCAATTGATTCATCATCTCAGCCGCTTGTTGAGCTTTTCCGGGACCGAGAATGATCTGAAACTGCTCATCGCTTTCCACCACACCCATTACGCCGGGAATTTGCTTGATAACTGACTGATCAGCCAAGCCATTGTTGGCGAGCGATAAACGCAAACGCGTCATACAGTTACCACATTTGCTTACGTTGCTGCTGCCACCCACTGCGGACAGCAACTGCGATACTGTGTTTGAAGTTATTTTTGCCATAGGGTCTATCCTTCAGAACTCGGATTATTTAGTTATTATTTAGTGCTGCGCGAATAAAACCGTTGTGCGCGGCGAGGCGTGATTTGGCTTGTTCGGCATCCAAATCGGCCAAAATCATTAAGATGGCAGTTTTGCAGTGTCGATCGCAGGCATTTAATGCTCGCTCTGCTTCTTCTTTTGATGCGCCAGTTGCTTCTACAACAATGTTGGTTTGGCGTTGGATGAGCTTGGCGTTGGTGGCCTCTACATCCACCATTAAGTTGCCAAATACCTTACCGCTACGAATCATTGCACCTGTCGTGAGCATGTTTAACACCAGTTTTTGTGCGGTGCCGGCTTTCATGCGAGAAGAGCCAGTGACAACCTCTGCGCCAACAATCGGCAGAATCGCGATGTCGGCCGCTTTTGCCATGGCACATTCTGGATTACAGGCGATAGATGCGGTCGTAGCTCCGATGGATTTAGCGTACTCCAAACCACCTAGCACATAAGGCGTGCGGCCACTTGCAGCTATGCCTACAACCACGTCATGCTTGGTGAGGTGAAGCGCTTTTAAGTCGTCTTGACCAATTTCCACGTCGTCTTCTGCGTTTTCTACCGCTTTCAAAATCGCTTGGTGTCCACCAGCAATTAAGCCAATCACCATGTCTGGATGCGTGCCGTAGGTAGGAGGACACTCGCTCGCATCAAGAATTCCTAAGCGGCCTGATGTGCCAGCTCCCATGTAAATTAAACGGCCACTATTTGCAAAAGCTTGGGTAATTGCATCAACTGTCTCTGCAATTTGTGGTAGCACCGCTTTGACCGCGAGCGCGACCTTTTGATCCTCTTCATTAATGACTTGCAGCATCTCGATGGTCGAAAGCGTATCAATCTCTGCACTGGCTGGATTACGGCTTTCTGTCACCAATCGGCTTAAATCAATTTTCATGTTTTACACTCTTCGTAATGTTCAATCTGAGGGCGATTCTATGGAATAAAATATTCTATTTTGGTGATAAAAATCACACTTGAGGTTATTCTTTGTGCAGGCGAAATTTGGAATAATGAGAGAAAATATACGTCCATTACATCCGGTATAAACTGGCTTGGTTAGAATAATCATGGGGTTAAATCAAACTCCAATTATTTTTGTTTTGGAATAATTTATTTAAAATTTTTTGAGGTTTTTGTTGTGTCAGTTATCAATAAGATAGTCGCGAGGCGTACTCAGCTTTCGCAAAGTGGTCGTTTGGTCGGCGATTGGATTGTTGAAAACGCAGAAAAGGCGGCGCTGCTCACCAGCCAAGAACTTGCGGCGCAAGTAAAAGTGAGTCAATCGAGCATTGTGAAATTTACTCAGCGTATCGGCTTTAAAGGTTACAGCGAGTTTAAATTAGCTCTGAATGAAGAGATTGGCCGTAAGCATGCGATGCAGTCGACACCGCTGCACAGTGATATTTTGGCTGACGACCCCATTGCGGTTATTTCACAGAAACTGGTGAAAGCGAAAACCGATGCTATGTTTCAAACCACCAATACGCTGTCTTACGAAGCGTGTCACCAAGCGGTGAAATGGTTGAGTGAAGCGCGTCGAGTGCAAGTGGTCGGGATTGGGGGCTCTGCACTGACCGCGAAGGATTTAAGCTTTAAACTGCTTAAACTTGGTATTACGGCGCTTTCTGAACAAGACAGCCACGTGCAGATTGCTGTTGCCCGCACGCTCTCTCCAGAAGATGTTCAGATCGCAATCTCGTTTTCGGGTGAGCGCAAAGAAATTCTCGTCGCGGCAGAAGCGGCAAAAGAGCAGGGCGCGAAGGTGATTGCGTTATCTGCGCCTGGGAGAAGTCGCTTGCGCAGTATTGCCGATATTACGTTTGATACGATTGCCAATGAAACGGAACATCGCAGCTCATCCATTGCTTCGCGCACCGCGCAAAACGTGATCACCGATTTGCTGTTTATCATCTTGGTTCAGCAAAGAGACGACAGTGCCCGTCAGTTGATCAGCGATATCAGTACTGACATCAAGCAGATCCTCACATGATCGCTTGTTTAACAGCGGACTAGAGATCCGGATCGTGCCTCAGCAAAGCAATAAAAGCAGAGAGATGTTTTTCAATGGTGAGATCGGCAGAAATCGCGGGCAATTCCAACGTGATGCAAGGTAAATCACGTTCACTACACCAAGTGCCGAATGAGCCGGGTGTTTCGTAGTCGACATCGTCAACGATTGGCAGTTGGAACTGCTCGCCGAGCCATTTGGCAAGGACGGAATGTTTGGGATCATCCACAAACGCCAGCGGTTCATGAAACGACACAACAAACTTTGGCTTGCGCAGTTCAATCAAGTTAATTAATGCGCTAACTTCTGGCTCTAGCTGGTTTTTAGTGCCAGATTTCACCTTTACGTCTCGAACGGGTGTGTGAGAACTCCATCGATACACAGTGCCATGCTCAGTCCAATTTTGGGTTGGAAACGCGCGATTAAGATCCACTTGGTTTGCATTTGCGCGTGTGCCTAGTTGGTTGCCGTCAGGATTCATTGACAGAATCACATCATGTCGTAAGTTTTCAGCTGGCAAGCTTCTTAGCGCGCAGGACAAACCTGCAATCGAGGCCGTCTCATCCCCGTGAGTGCCTGCCAAAATCAAACCTCGCGAAGCACTTTCGACTTGAGCCGGAAAATACAGTAATGGCGCACCAAGCACGGATTGACCGTATATTGTTGGCCGAATTAAAAATGCCGCTCTTTCCGTTCTTGGAATTAGACTCACCGTAATCTCCTGATTGATGAAGTAGTATCAATATCTAAGCTAATTACACCTAGCTAAACTGAACCGTTTAAACTCGTCAACGGTTGAAATGTTAATTGTGGCACTTGCTTCACAAGACGCGTTAGGAGAACGAAAAACGATATGGATTTTAAAAAACATTCAACGGCGTTGCTGATTTCCTCTTTATTCACCCCTTTTCTTGCTACATCAGTTGCTGCGGAGACCTTACCTAACGGCGTTCAACTTGCCGCAGAACAGCATTTAGTACGTGCGAATGACGCAGAGGCGGCGACGCTTGACCCAGCGAAAGCCGAAGGTCTGCCAGAAATGCATGTGATTCGTGACTTATTTGAAGGGCTTGTGATTCAAGATCGTGACGGAAACATCATTCCCGGTGTGGCAGAATCATGGGAAACCAACGACAACCAAACCTTTACTTTTCACTTGCGCAAAGAAGCGAAATGGTCGAATGGCGAGCCTGTGACGGCGGAGGATTTTGTCTATTCACTGCGCCGAGCGGTAGATCCGAAAACCGCTTCTCCAAATGTTTGGTATCTCAAACTCACCAAGATCAAAAACATCGCCGATGTAGCAGAGGGCAAAAAGCCTTTGGACGAGCTCGGTATCAAGGCGGTGGATAAATACACCCTACGTTTTGAGTTGGACAGTCAAGTTCCGTACTTTGTTGCCATGACTGGGCACACGTCCATGATGCCAGTGCATCAAGCGACAGTGGAAAACCGCGACAAGCCGTGGAGCGATCCAGACCAATTTGTTAGCAACGGTGCATTCACATTGGATAAGTGGGTCGTGAATGAGCGCATTGAACTGGTTAAGAGTCCAAGTTACTGGGACAGCGCAGATACGCATCTAAACAGAGTGACTTACATTCCGTTTGAAAACCAAAACGCGTCGATCAATCGTTATGCGGCAGGAGAGTTGGATATCACGTCAGATGTGCCGACTCATATGGCGCAGAAGCTTAAACAAGATTACAAGCAGGCTTACACGGTGGTGCCATTGTTGTGCACGTATTACTACGCGTTCAATACCACTCGTCCGCCATTTGATGATGTGCGAGTGCGTCAAGCGGTGTCGTACTCCATCATGCGCGATGTGATTACAAATGGTGTCACGCAAGTGGGCAACCTTCCTGCTTATACTTTTGCGCATCAGTACACCGCAGGGTTTGATGCGACGCCGCCTGAATACAGTAAGTGGAGTCAGCAACAACGTGACGAGAAAGCGCGTCAGTTGTTAAAAGAAGCGGGTTACAGCCAAGACAAGCCGCTCGATTTTAAATTGCTGTACAACACCAGTGAGGCAAACAAATCGATCGCGGTTGCGATAGCGTCGATGCTACAAAAAAATCTCGGTGCAAACGTGGAGTTAGAAAACCAAGAGTGGAAGTCGTACTTAGTGGCGCGTAAACAAGGCAATTTCGATGTGATGCGCGCTTCCTGGTGTGGTGATTACAATGAAACGTCTACTTTCCTGAGCTTACTTCGCTCAGGTTCTTCGGGTAACTTTGCACGTTACAGCAATGCAGCGTACGACAACGCGATGAACAGTGCACTGGCTGCAACCGATGAGAAAGCGCGCCAAGGATTTTACGACCAAGCTGAACAGTTGCTGGCGACAGATATGCCCATCGCACCAATCTATTACTACATGCAAGCACGTTTGGTTCGTCCAACCGTGGGTGGCTTTGCAAAGAACAACGTAGAAGGGCGCATCTACTCGAAAGATCTCTACATTAAAAAGTAGCGCTCAAAACAAGCGATAAATACGAAGCCCCGCAGATGTGTCTTACGGGGCTTCTTTTTATTGTTAGCGAGCGGAGAGCTTGTTCACGAGCATAGCGACTCGTTTGCCAAGATACTCCGCCGTTGCAACATCAGAAGCATGCAACTGACCACTTTCACCACCTTGTGCAACAATACCACCTTGTACACCATAACGATTCAGGTTTTGCTCCCCAGAATTGCTGATCTTATCCAACCCGACCCACATCATGCCGTGTTGGTTAGCGAGCGTTTGTAGATATTGTAATGTGCAAGATTGGTCGCCATTCATTGCCCCACCACTGGTAAAGCCAGCCGCGATTTTGCTCGCCCATTTTTGGTAATACCAAGATTCACTGTTTGCATCTGCAAATGCTTTAAACTGCGCTGCTACACCGCCCATATAGGTCGGTGAGCCAAAGATAATCGCATCACACTCAGCAAGTTCATCCATTAGTTTAGGGTTCACAAAACGTCCCTCAATAATCTCACTGCCTTCAATTCGGTGAGAGAGGATTTCACATTCGTCTTGCTGCTTAATGCCTTGTTGTTCAACACCTGCGGCAATCGCGCGAGCAAGCTGACCAGTAACGTCGGTTTTAGAGAAATAAATAATCGCAATTTTGGACACAATGGTTCCTTTTTTCATTGTTGATTTTTAATCGTGCGACTAAGGCTAAAACCTCAAGCTAAGTTGAGGTCAAGAAGAGATTTGAGATAGATAAAGTACGAATTGGTATCTAAAGAGCCTTCTTATAGGGTAAGTCGACGGCATAACTACAGTGAATGCAACGACGATGAATGTCGTGTATAAAAGCGTTAAAGGAAGATCTTAAAGATGTAGAAAACTCTCTTGGAAACAATGATAAAGGTACCGATGCTAGTGATGATTAATAGGCGGAAAAATAGATTAAAATATGTAAACTCAGACCTGATCCAAGGCGGGAAAAGTACATTTCATCGTTTCTTAAGGCGAGGGATTATTATCATTATGGTAGGAGGCCTTTCTACAGCCTCTTCCACGGTATTTGCACACTTTATAGGGTGGGTGTTTGATGTGGATATGAATGTTCATCCAGAGAGCTTAGAAGAAAAAGTGCATGCACTACTTTTTGTTTCGGTCAGTCTTGTTTTTTACCTCTTTTCTGCCCTTATCTCGCTAAATATTAGTGGGTGGCTCATAATGAAGCTAAAAATATAAGCTTAACTAAAACCATGTCCTTGTATTTTAAGGAAGATGGAACTAGTGACGATTTTTTCTTTGCTTGCACCATCTCTATTTTTTGTATTTATTTAAGGTTCGTAAAGAAGAAGCTTACTTTGGTTAAAGTGGCGCTTTTGGTTTCGGCGATGTGTCATGTGTTTATCATGAAAGAATACAGCGGTGACCTTTCAGTTTATACGTTTTGTCTCTTCACTGTTGTTCTCCATTAACTTTGGGTTATTTGTGACTACCAAGTGATATTAAAAAGCCGATGTATCTACATCGGCTTTTTAGTGGGTTATTTCTTTCTGCGAGTATAAATCCGAGATTTTGCTTTACTTGGCTCTGGCTTGTTTTTCGCCAGCTTTAGTACCGCTTTTTGCAAAATCTGGTTGTTTGGGTAAGTGATCAAGTTACCGTTATCGTGCTTAATTAACACGTGAAACATACTGATTTCTTGAATCTCGCCGCTGATGTCTTCGTCTTTCTCTACGACTTTAATGCGATCGCCCACTCGGTATGGGAAGACAAAAAAGATCAAAAAGCTGGCAGTGATGTTGCTCAGAATTGACCACTGCGCAATAAACGCCACACCCAATACGGCGAAAATGGACGATAGGAACAATGACACATCGCCATAGCCAATCCCGGTGATAATGGCAAAAACAGACGCGGTTAAAAATAAAAGCACGACGTTAAAACAACGCTGAATAAAACTCAGGCGGGCCTTTTTTACACCTTTTGAGGTCGCTAAGTTTAAAATGGCTCGATTGACGATTCTCTTCAGAATGCGATATGCAATCAGGACAATAATGCCCATTAAGACTTTGTACCCGAGAGAGCCAGCGGTGAAATACTGGCTCACTTGATCTAGATGGATCCAATCATTCATTTCTTCAACTCGACGATATTAAGAAAACCGCTGTTATAGCTGATTTTCTGATGTAAGTAATCACAAATTTTTCTCTCCATTTTCGTCTCTCTACCTAGGAATTTCGCCCTAGAGCCTACGGAGAGTTGTAGAGTTTTATCAATAGTGTGCAGAGCTTTACTTCTGTTTGCGCTCACCGCATATATTCAACCAAAGTTGATGCGGTTTTAAAGTGTTTAATGTTTGAGCTGTATCTCATATCCGGTATTATATGAGGCTAGGAGCGTATAAACGTGCTGAATATGATTTTTGTCCTGATAACCTAAGACGTGTTGAGTGAAATGGCTTGCTAGGATATCTATCAAATGGAAGAAGATGAAAAGGCGATTATGATGTTGGTAGTGATTGTGGGGCTAGTGCTCGTTTGGATAGCGCTTGAAGAGCTTAACTATCTTGGATTCTCAATAAAATAAGCCCCGTTAAACATGAGTGCAAACGGGGCCTTTCTCTTTTGTAAATGCTAATTTCGGTTAGCTAACCGCACGTACTTTGCCTTGCTTCAGGTCATTCAGCACTTGCGCTTTAGGACCATCAGCAATGATGCTGCCTTTCTCCATCACAATTACTCGATCAACGATGTCGAGCATCGACGTTTTATGCGTAATCAGTATCAATGTTTCGCTCGGTTTGAGCTGAGATAGCTGGTGCTTAATATGCATTTCAGAGCGGTTATCCATCGCGCTGGTCGGTTCATCCATGAGTAGGACGGGAGGACGGCCCAAAAATGCACGAGCGATCGTGACTGCTTGACGTTGACCACCAGAAAGCATCGCACCACCTTCACCTACTTGACGTTCTAAACCAGCTGGATCCGATTGTGTAAATGCGGTCACGCCTGCACGGTTTGCTGCATCAAGCACGTCTCGGTCATCGGTTAGTGGACGACCCAAGGTAATATTGTCGCGAATCGAACCGAAGAATAGATTCGAATCTTGAGGCACACAGCCGATGTTACGTCGAACATCAACGTGGTGAAGCTGTGCAATATCAGTGTCATCGATACGTACGTGTCCCTCTGTTGGCTTATACAAGCCCATGATCAAGCGCTCTAACGTTGTCTTACCCGAACCAATTCGACCGATTATCGCGACTTTTTCTCCAGGATTTATCGTGAGAGAAATGTTACGTATAGACGCGACAGGAGAGTCTGGGTAATGAAACGTTACGCGATCAATTTCAATCTTACCTTGGATGATTGGGCGATGGATGTAGCGTTTCCCTTCTTCTTGCTCGTCTGGCATTTCCATGACTTGATTGATAATCGTCATAGAAGACTTCGCTTGGTTGTAGCGCGTTGAGAGCAAAGACAGCTGAACCAAAGGCCCTATGGCGCGACCACTCAACATGGTTGCGGCGATTAAGCCACCCATAGTGAGCTCGCCCTCTGCAATCAGATAAACACCGAGAATGATCATCCCAACGTTACTACTTTGTTGCACGAAGCCTGCCGCGTTCTGGATGCTGTCGGTAATGCGGCGGCTTTTGATGTTCCAGTTCGCCATGTGCGCCACCGCTTCTTCCCAACGGTATTGGAATTGGCTTTGCGCGCTGAGCATTTTTACGGTTTCTAGCCCCGCTAGACTCTCAATTAAGTTGGCGTATTTTTGCGATGCTAAGCGTGACCCTTCCTCTATAGAGCGACGCAGCGGTCCTTGAATCAGTAGTGAATGAACAATCAAAATGACCACGCCGACCATTGGAACATACACAAGATCGCCAGCCATTAGCCATATAATCACCAAGAACAGAATGGCAAAAGGCAGGTCAATTAGGGCACTGACGGTTGCAGACGTGAAGAATTCTCGAATAGATTCAAACTCTTGAAGATGGCGAGCGAATGCGCCGACCGAAGGCGGCTTCGATTCCATTCTAATCCCCATCACTTTGCTGAACAGTTTGGAGGAAATCAGAATGTCAGACTTCTTTCCTGCGACATCAATAAAGTAGTTTCTCAACGATTTGAGTATGAAATCGAATAGAAAGACAACAAAGATGCCGCTTGCCAATACCCATAAGGTTTCAAACGCGAGATTTGGTACCACTTTGTCGTACACCAAACGAGTGAACAGCGGGGCGGCAACGGCAAAGAGGTTGATGAGAAGTGAGGCGATTAAAACATCGCGGTAGATACGTTTTGACTGCCACAAGGTTGACCAAAACCAGTGACCTTCGTTGGTTTTGAGCACCTCGGGAGAGCGCTCATCGAAACGGAATTGTTTTTTAACTAAAAAGTAGCGACCAGTGTACTGCTCAAGTAGGTCTTCTAATGGAATGGAGATTGGCACCATTCCACTTTCTAAGGTGGTGACTTCGGCTTCGCGTGTCTCCGCGTTAATGCTGTTGAGAACGCATGAGTCACCGCCTTTAAGAACTAAGATTGCCGGCAGAATCAGGCTGGAGATGTTCTCCAGCTCTGCACGGTTTTCCTTGGCAACCAATCCGGCCCTTTCCGCTGCTCTTGGTAGCAAAAATGGAGTTAGCTTGCCGTCTGAAAGCGGAAGGCCATTGACCAGCGCTTCTGGCGAGTTAGCTAACCCATAGTAACGGCTAACGTAGATGAGCGAATTCAGTAAAGGGTCTTTCATCTGTGGTAAACCTTTTTATTCCTTGTCGACGATGAATCCTTGGAATACCTCAACAAAATGCTCGGTGAGAAAGTCCAACTGGATTTGAGTTTCAATACGCGACGCGATAGTCGTAATGCCTAGGTTATGAGCAGTACGAGAAATCGACGTTAGCGTGAATTTCTGTTTTTCGTCGTGTAAGTTGTGTGTGAATAGGTAATCGAGCTTCACATAGTTAGGGCGGAACTCTTGGATGTACTCCAATGACTGGAAGTTACGTCCATAGTTATCTACGCCAAACTCAGCCCCGGATTGGCGAATGGCATTACATAACAGCGCCGTGTGGTGAGGCTGATCAATAAAACACTCCTCTGGAATTTCAAAGTGTAGCTTAGAGGCCACTTTTGCGTGTTTTTCTAACATGCTGGTGGTCCAGCGAATGAACGATGGCTGAGACAAGCTGCTTTGCGCAATATTGATCGCGACAGGATCGATTAGCTCGCCACTTTCTAGCATCTTAATCATCGACTCAATAACGTATTGGTCGAAAATATTGGTGGCGTCTAACTGCTCTAGTGCGAATAAATATTGGTTGGCACGGAACGTTTCGCCCTCTTTTTCGATGCTTGAGAACACTTCGTTATGGAACACTTTACCCCAAGTGTTCTTCGCTGCTTGGAAGCGGAATTTAACCCAATCGCTATGAATCGCTTCTTCAACCAGCGCTTTCCACTGCTGTTTACCCATTAAGTTAGAAGGTGTGTCACTGCCGATAAAGCCGTAAGCTTTGTCTGGTTGAGCTTTGGCTTTCGAGAGCGCATTATCCACCATAGATAAGATTTCAGAGCGCGTTTTTTGGTCTTTACTATGCGCAACACCTAAGGCTGCTTTTGGTTTGGCTAGACCGGTTGGATCAGTGTTCAACCCGTTAACGCAGTTCACGATGCTGTCCGCCAAAATGCGTAGTTCGCTTTCATCCATGTGTGGGAAAAGCAGGCCAAACTCATCACTAGACAGGCGTGCAATGGTAGCTCCCGGCACATCAATGGTGTTTTTCAGACGTTGAGACAGCTCTTTTACGTGGGCATCGGCGCGTTGGTAGTCTTTTGTCTCGTAAATGTCACCAATGTATTCTGCATGGAGTAGCGCGATACCCCCTTGCGTTTGCTCTGCAAGCCATTGGTCTATTTGGTTGATGTAGAACGAGCGATTACCCAGTTTGGAGATAGGGTCGAGGTAAGCTTGAGCACGCAGTCGTTGTGCCTCTTTCGCTTGCTCTTTGAATGACAGCTCAATTTGAGCAGACATCATGTTAATGCCATCTACCACCGCGATCAGATCTTTAGTTCTTGGACGAGCAAGTGGTTCACCAAATTGGTTATTAGCGATTTCATGCATTTTTTTCACGATGGCCGCTAATGGTTTTAGTGAGCGACGGAGGATGTACGAAATCGCAATTAAACCAGCCAGGAAAATGACACTGAACGCAGATAACAAACCAATAAAGCCTTGCCAGAGCTGCTCGTAAGCTGCTCCTGGGTGGCTAATGATTTCCACTTCAGCAAGTTGCATCCAACCACTGGTCACTACGCGCTTATCGTGAATGGCTTTGAATAGATTCATGTCGATAAACCATTGTGGCACCGTACTTGGTTTAACCGGGTAAGTGCGCACGATTTGGTAGTCAGAATCTAAAGCGGTAAGGCGAACAACCGAGTAGGTGCTGCCGTCAAACAGAGCATTAATCACGGATTCTACCGCGACTTTATCTTTGTCTTTAAGGTAAGGAGCCAATGCCAAACCTACGGTGTTAATGGTGTTGTTGACCTCTGAACGTTGCTGTTGTCCCAAGCTGTCTCGAGTCGTGTTGAATTGGATTACGAATACTGATGCCAACAAGAGTATAAAGACCGTAACCATTCCCACTACAAGCTTCTTATATAGGGTCATGTTTCTCACTCGTCATAGTTAATTTTAGGTTTATTTAACTGCAACTTACGTTCGCGCGAGCGTAAGTCATTCCAAAGGCTCAACCGTGATGCTTTCCCTGCCAGCTCTCCAGTGCTAGCAGAAGACTTCATCAACCACAGGTTTGTACCATTAAAACTGTATATCGGTAGCAAGTCGCTACGTTTAGAGGCTCGGACAATATCAGGGTTGATATTGTCGAGAATGAGCGGCTCAGAGCTTGGGGTTGGGTAGTAAGCTAATACCATGTGAAACTGATTCAGTTCGATGGCTTTTACGTAGATCAAACGCATCTTAGAATCTGGTATTCCTAGCTCGAGTAACGAGAAGTACTTGGCGATGGTGAAATCCTCACAATCCCCTGCATTACTCCCTAAAAATTCGAGTGGCGTAGCCCAATAATCTGTCTTTCCCCACAGTTTTATGTCGTCAACAAAATACAGCTGGTTAAAAAAGTCGTTGACGCCAGCGAGCTGTTCATGTGTCTCTAATTGTTTAAATAAGTCGAGGTTTTTTCGCCATGTATTTACGCGCAATCCCGCACGTTCGCCGTACACCGCTGTGACCGTATTGACCCATTGTTGTTCTTTACTGCTTAACGCACCAATTTGGAACGAAAAACAACTTAAACTGATTAATAATGTAACTTTACGCTTCAAATTGGATCGCATATTCGACTCATATCACAAGTATACTCTTCTAAAGGGTTCGTCAGTGAGAAACAAGTGCTTTTTATTTAATCACTTATCGCTCAATACTCGCCGTTGTGAGTACCTTGGTGTGATTTACTCCTTCAAGGCGTTCGTTTTGGCACTTAAAATCGGTTTAAGTAGATATTCCAAAACGGTTCGCTTCCCTGTGATGATATCGACCGATGCCGTCATTCCTGGAATGATTGGTAAATCTGCATCTTGACCAAAATTCGTTTTATCGGTGCGGACACGAACGATGTAAAAGCTATTTCCTTCTTCATCTTGGGTTGTATCTGCGCTGATGTGCTCCAATTCACCCTCTAAGCCGCCGTACTTAGTGAAGTCGTAAGCCGTAAACTTCACGATGGCGTGTAGGTCTGGGCGCAAAAATGCAATGTCTTTGGGCGCAATTTTCGCTTCTACTAATAACGTATCTTCAGTTGGTACAATTTCGACGATATCCATGCCTGGCTGGATAACACCCCCAACGGTGTTGATGTTCAGCGTTTTGATTTTGCCTGTTACTGGCGAGTTCACAACGGTTCGATTGACTCTATCTTCTAAACCCACTGCTGATTCAACCAAGGCAGATAACTGGTCTTGGGCGCTGTTGAGTTTCTCTTGCTGTTCAGAGCGGAATTTGAGCGCAACATCAATGCGATTAAGCATGGATTCTCGAATTGCTGACTTTAATACCGGGATTTTGAGCTCACTGGAAGTCATTTCGCGGCGGGTGTCGTTGACTTGGCGTTGTAACTTGAGTAATTCAATACGAGGCACAACACCTTCATCAGCCAACGGTTTGGTGATGTCTAATTCTTTCTTCGCATATTGATAGCTTTGACGTAAGTTCCTTACTCGCGCTTCAATCTCTACTAAGTCCTGCTGCTTTTGCTGAACTTGTTGGTCAATCACCGAAAGTTGGTTGCGTAAATTGTCTAAATCTTCGCGGTACTCTGCTTTCTGGCGCTGAGTGAGTTTCGGCTGAGTTTCTTCTAAAATTGGTGGAAAGGTCAGTTTGCCATAATCGAGTACTACGCTTTGGCGCCAGTTTTCCGTTTCAAAATCACGATTCACGGCAACACTGTTGATTGAAGCTGAGAGTTGCAGCACAGACGCAGTTAGGTTGGCAACTTGTTGTTCACGCTCACGAAAATCAGAGCGAAAGCGAGTGTCATCGATAAGGAGTAACTGCTGACCTTTTTCAACCAACTGACCTTCTTTGACTAAAATTTCTTTGACTAAGCCACCTTCTAAGTTTTGGACAACTTGAATCTGTGAAGAGGGAATGACTTTTCCCTGACCAACAGTGACCTGGTCGATTTCAGCCCAAGACGCCCAGCCTATTGCAGCAATAAAAAACAACACCATCACCCAGAGCATCAAACGTGCGCTGTTGGGGGTGTTGAGGAGCAATGCTGCAGTTTTGTCGTCAACAAAATCCAACTCTTCATTGTTGAGTTTGTTGTAGTTATCTCGGCTCATCACAGTCCCTGCTTATATAAATGCTGATTATCTTTTTGATCTTATTATTATTAACCGATCATGTCAGTATGCTCGGCGAATAAAAATATGAGACGAAGACCATTCTCTCTCCGAATGAGCGTTTTCAATGCTTCTCTAGCAAAAGAAAAGTGAAGATATCGTCAGAGTATGGCTATTGCGCCTTGAACTTGGTTTTATCCAACTGATGTTTTTTTAGTTTGTCGTACAAGGTTTTGCGTGATACCTGTAATTCTAGTTGAACCTCTTTGAGTCTGCCTCGGTGTCTTTGTAGTGCATCGAATAATAAGCAATATTCAAAGTATTCTGTGCGCTGAGTCATACTCTGAATTTCGATACTTTTTTCACTGTTCCAATCTTCCATTCGGAAGGTATCTGGCTTGAGCGCGCGAAGTTCTGCAAATTGGCGTAGCTGCTTAATATTTTCTGGCCATTCTAAATCGGTCAGATGTTTGACTTCTTCTAAGCTGATGTGTGGCGGTTGAAGTTGGTAACGACTCGCAGCGTGGCGTACAAAGTGCTTGTATAAAGGTCCAATGTCTTCTTTTCTTTCATCGAGTGTCGGCAAGTGAATTAGAGTAGCTAGGGCTTTGATAGACGGATCGACTTGGGTTGTTGCACCAAAAACACGCTCAAGTTTCGGGTGGTTAAACAAGCATTGCCATTGTTCATATGAGACATGCTCAGCACTATGTAAGTACAAGCTGCAATGGCTTTTTCCTTCAATCAAGCGATGTATGGCTTTATCGAGGGCTTCTAATGAAAGCTCATAGAGATCCTCACCAGAAGCGGCGATTAACTCGCTGTCTGGCGTTGCATGTATGTCGTGGGCAAATTGCGCGGCGAGCCGGCGACCTGTGCCATCTTGACCAACAAAAATGAGCGGCTGGTTCGTTGGTGCGCTGATCAAAGCGCGACGAATGCTCACCATGGCTTTACTGTGACCAATCATTTTCGGACCAACATGAGTTTGCATGTCGAGCTCTTTTTTAAGCCAGATGTTTTCCTGCAATAGATTCAACTTATCACCAGCGTTATTGAGCGACTTCATAAGTTGTTCCGTTGAAAAAGGCTTTTCGAGAAAGTCGTACGCGCCGCTTTTCATCGCATCTACCGCGGTTTTCACATCTCCATGTCCGGTAAGTACGATAAATTGAAAGTGATCGTTTTTGCTTCGCAACGTTCGCATGAACTCCAATCCATCCATCACAGGCATATGGATATCGGTGATGATGATCGCTGGCGTATTTGGGTCGATAACGCGTAAGGCTTCCACGGCGTTTGGTAAGCAGGTGACGTCTATCCCTTCAATAAGCAGTGCTTGAGCGACGGCATCACGAATATGTGGTTCATCATCAACAAAGAAAACGGGATTATTCATGGTTGTTTTCCACTTCTGGGTTGCGTTGGTTTTGGATAGCGATTGGCAGCGTTACGATAAAGGTCATGCCTCCTGCTTGTTGTTCCGTGTTCTGATGTTTATAAGCACTGAGTGAGCCGTGATAGCTTTCTAAAATGCGTTTGGAGATGGTCAAACCTAACCCTAAGCCCTCTGGCTTAGTCGTAAAAAATGGGTCAAAGACTTTTGCTAGGGCTTCGTCCGACATGCCGGGCCCGTTGTCGGAAACAAGAATGTCACAGCTGTCATCATGACACTGAACGGCAATAGATATTTGCGGATCAATGCAGTAGTTTTCCATCGCTTGTGCAGCATTATGGAAGAGATTTATCAGAACTTGCTCTAACTCAACGCTGTGAATTGCTAGCTTCACATTATAATCGATGGTTGGGACTTTTAATGTCACCCCTTGTTTAATGAGTTTGTTGCTTAAAATGCTGGTGGCAGTATGTACTGCGTCGTGCAGTACCGCGATTTCATTGTGTGAATCGTGCGTGGCTTTCCGAGTAAAGACTTTTAAGCGTGCGATCACTTCCGAAATGGTGTCATTGAGTGTTAGCATTTTGCCCAAGTTGTCGGCGACCATTGGGTATTTTTCCATTGCCAACAAACGCTGCGAGTTTTCGGTATAGGTTCTTAGTGCGGAAAGTGGCTGATTTATCTCATGATTAATACTGGCAGACAGCTCGCCCAACAGTGCCAATTTCGCGGCTTGGGTCAACTCTTGTTGCGTTTGTTTGAGCTCTTGCTGGCTTTGCTCATATTGATGAATGGTCTGTTGTAGTTTTTGGTTGGCCTTACTCAACACTAAGGTTCGTTGCACCACTTTTTCTTCTAGGCTCACATTAAGGTCGGCTAGGCGTGCCTTGTTCACTAGTGTTTGGAACCACGCTAACGCAATGAGCGCAATGAGCGCATATAGAATCAGGAAGACGATATCAGCCTGTAAAACGGCGGCAAGGACGCTGTTGTGGTTTATCAAGGCAACGACGCGAAATCCTTTATCCAATAAATGTGTCGCGTATGCGAGGTAATTAGGTGAGAGGAGCAATTGATTATCAGCAAACTCGGTGACGCCACTTTGCGCGGTAAGCTCACCAAAATACTCTGGTAAGGTATCGCCATACTGACGCGTTTCGGTAAGCTCGTTTATTGCACTCGGTGACAGCGGGAAGAGTGCACGATAGCGCCAGTTAGGCAAATTGCTCATAAACACGACATTGTGTTTATCCGTGATGAGTACGTCCGTCGTGGTTTGCGAAAGACGCTGTTCCAACTGCTCCAAATTCACTTTTACCGTGATCACGCCAACGACCTCATCATTTACCCAAAGCGGAGATGAGAAGAAGTACCCACGTTTATTTGAACGAACGCCTAACCCGACATATTGAGCAGGTTCACCGCGTCGCGCATTTTTAAAATAGGGACGATAGCTAAAGCTGGAACCAACAAACGTATCTTCTTGCTGAAAGTTACTTGAGGCAATGACCAACCCTGTGCGGTCATGAACGTAAATCGTATCGGCCAAACTTTGTGTCAACCAATCTGCTAACAATAGGTTGAGCTCGTGAGAGGGCGCTCCGCGTTCTACTGCTTTGAGTAATCTCGGATCGTGACTTAATAGGTTTGGTATCTGTTCAAACTTTGCCAGCTCGTAGTCGACTTCTTGCGACACTTGCGCTGCTTGTCTCTCTAGCTTTTGTTGCCACTTATCATGTTGGTATTGAGTTGCGTAATGATGAGTAAGCGCAAGCCCTGAAATGCCAACGGCACACAGTAGCAATAGAAAATGGCGTAGGGCTTTAGGGTTGAGTAAGTTCACGATCAGCTCACTGGTTTTTTGTGTCATGGTATCAAATGACACACTGTGATGCTGTGAGCGGCAACGATAACAAGCACAATGATGTCCTTGTATTTCCTCAGTATCGGGAGCACAATCGACAAAAACGAGTGAAGGAGTAGAGATGGAACTTGCTGATATTCGTCGTGAGTACACCAAAGGTGGGCTACGTCGTAAAGATTTGAAAGCTGATCCTATTGATCAATTTAATCTGTGGCTAGAGCAAGCAGTTGAAGCGGGTTTAACGGATCCGACTGCGATGACAGTTGCAACGGTTGATGAAAATGGCATGCCGTTTCAACGCATTGTTCTATTAAAAAACGTCGACAAAAATGGCTTTGTATTTTACACCAACCTAGGCAGTCGCAAGGCCCAGCAGCTTGAGCATAACAGCAATATTAGTTTGCACTTCCCTTGGCATCCGTTAGAGCGCCAGGTTCATATTACTGGTGTGGCGGAAAAGCTCACCGCCGTAGAAAATATGAAATACTTTACTTCTCGTCCAAAAGAGAGCCAATTAGCCGCAATCGCGAGCAAGCAAAGTAGCCGTATTTCTGCTCGAGGCGTATTAGAAGGTAAGTTTTTAGAGCTAAAACAGAAATTTGCTAAGGGTGAAATACCGGTTCCAACCTTCTGGGGTGGCTTTCGCGTAAAACCACAGAGTATTGAGTTTTGGCAGGGTGGTGAACACCGTCTTCATGATCGCTTTCTTTTCTCCCAACATGATGGAAGTTGGGACATTGACCGTCTTGCGCCATAAACTCTCGTGCCTCATGAATAAACAAACACCGCCCACTTGGGCGGTGTTTTTGTAGGTGGAAAGTGGCGCGAATTATCGCTCTCCATTCAACACTACCGATAATTGATGCTTAAGCAGAGTTTTGGGCACAACAGAGCCGTAGCCAGCTTCCATTGCTTTATCTATTAGTTCGTTCTTGCTGTTCGCTGCAAACTTATTACGTAAGCGTGCGACGTGACCTTCAACGGTTTTTGTTGATATACCCATGACCTGAGAGATGAATTGTGGCTTCTTGCCGTAGAGCAAGAGGAAAAGCGTTTCTTGCTCGCGACATGTGAGCTTCTCTGGTTTTGGCTGTAAGTCAGAGAAACGAAAGATGGATTGCTGATTAGGGTTGGTGCTGATTGCACGACAAACCCAATACCCGACTTCAATCACGGCGGTGTCGGTGAGTTCTCTTCCGTAGAAAATGGTCCCTACGATGTTACCATTGTCATCTCGCCACGGTGTTTTAGTAAAGATATGGGCTCGCCAGCGGCCATCTGGATAAGGGTGGATATCAAGAATTTTGAGTGACTCACCAGTTTCGATAACGTGTTTATCTTGGCGTTGAAATTCTTGTGCACATTCAGTGGTTGGGCTTGCCATCTCAAAATCAGTTTTACCGACGCACTCCTCGGGCGACGTGTGTCCCAACAGTTCTGCGTATTCCTGATTTACGTAGCGGAATACCGAATCTTTATCTTTGCATCCCCAACAACCTGGTAGCTGTTTAAGGAGGGATTGTTCTATGGTATCGACTGAAATATTCACAAAAGGACTCACTACATACAGCTTTTACCAATACAGAGACGTCCGTGTTGCGTTGTTAATATTGACATTGCCAAGTAGGCAGTCATGTTGCTAGAACACGTTCGTTGATTGGCGCTCAATCCAATTAAGTTCATGGTGTTCGATATTTTCGTCACACAGTGATAAACAACAACGAAATTGAACGAAGAATTTAATTGGGAAAATGGTCTGTTTCATTACAGATATGTGCGCTCACGGATGTCCGCCTGATGTTCGGCTTACAACTCGTATCGTCCTTGATCATGCTTCCTACAACTCAGTTGTAATTTAGTTGGCGTTCATATCACTCATCGAGAGGGAGAACGGCGCCTAAGTCATATGAGAGGGACAGTGAGACGAAAGCTATAATATCAGCTTATGCCATTGTTTTCATTGTTGAGAAGCGAAAAAAAAGCCAGCCTGAAGACGGGCTGGCAACACAAGATATAATCTTGTCGACGTGTAGAAGAGGTTCTAAATTACCTAGCGAGGGTCTGCTAAGTAAGTTAGAGGTATCAATGAGATACCGAGAGCTTTAGATCGTATGCATCTTAAAGCTCGAGGACTAATGTATTGAATCAGAAGCATATTAGTAAGGGGGGAAATCCCTCTATGTTGATTTCAAGATGTGGCTTTGATCTGTTTATGAGGCGATTTATCTATTTTGAACCGCAGTGTTCTACCAAATAACGGATTGTTCGGTAACAAGGATCTTTATATCTATTGGTTATGTATACGTAAGGTGCTTCTATCTATCCGTTTTTGTTAATAAAATTGGTTGCTCATTGACCGTAAGTTAACCTCGCATGATCATCGTTCCGGAACTATGATCATGTAAACGAACTTGATCATGCTGTTTTGATCTTGTGCGATTGAGTTGGGGAAAAGTTGCAACCCAACAAGGAAGGTATATGATGCCAAGACGTAAGCTGACCGTGTAAAGACGACTGTTTAAAATGAGTGATTCAGATAACCCCAAAGCCCCGCCATATCAAGAGATTATGCTGCCTAAGCCAGCAGAACTGATCACACTTCCGTCTTATATGGACTGCCATGATCATTCTTACACACAGATCGTGATTGGTTTAAAAGGACAAGCCGAATTTGAAGTGCGTGGACGAGGTAATCTTGTCGGTCCTGGCCAAGGTTGTGTGGTAACCGCATGCTCTGATCATGCTTTCGGTGGCGTCATTAATCAATCGGATATTTTGGTGCTGAATATGCCAAAACCGACAAATGATGATCCTGAAATGCTGCAGAAAATCAATAATCTAGAAAGAGACCATGTCTACTTTCAGTTAGATGGTCAAATTCAGAAGCTGATACAGATGTTGGTCCAGGAAATGCGAAACCATCCGGATGATCTGCTGTTAAGTCGTGCGTGCAACGACACTGTGATTGCACTGATGCAGCGCCATATCTCGGCATTTGAGACTAGCCGAAAAGAGTCACGCTTTGATTTGGAGGCGATTGATCGCTACATCGAGCAGCACCTTAGCCATAAAATCAGTGTGGCTCAGTTAGCGGGACGAGTGTTTCTTGGGGAAAGTCAGTTCCATTGCTTGTTTAAGGAGCAGATGGGGATTACACCTCATCAATATGTTCTCGGAAAGCGTATCGACATGGCTCGTGAATTAATCGAGCAAGGCCACCTTTCTTTAGGGCAAATTGCCGAATTCACTGGTTTCTCAAGCCAGAGTACGTTTACTCATACTTTTACTCGCTTACAGGGAATATCGCCATCCCGCTATAAAAAACAAGTTGGATAACAACGCGTATTTTTAGGTCAAATTATCAGCAATCAGAACAAAGCCATGCAATATGCATGGTTTTTTTGTGTTTTATTCACGTGACCTATCTCTCGTTTTGTTAAATTCTCTGTCCTTTGGTGTGACTGATATGCCACTTGATCCTACATTTTCTCTTAGAACGAACGCTTCACAAAAATCTTATTGATATTCTTGACATTTTGTTGTGATTGCAATGAAAAAATTAAAATTTACAACACAAAATATTACCTATTTGAATGTGACTATGTGGATGTTTTGTTATAAAAGCGAGTTTTTGGCAAAAATGTCGTAGTTTTTGACAAGTATTCTTATCGGCCTCAAAATACACTGCCAGCCATTGATAATCCTCGAAGCGGTTTTCGAGGAGTGAGATTGAGGAACACACATGTTTACAGCTACGAACGTGTTGACACCGGAATTTATCGGGCAGCCGCTTGATAAGTTGTGGTCACTGATCTCGCCATTGTATATGGTGGACGAGTCTCAATGGCTAGAGCAACTATTGCCACTAGCGACGCCGACAGAGGATGAAAAATCGGCGATCACTACCCAAACGACCCAACTTATCGAAGCCATTCGTGCCGATAAGAAGTCAATCCAGATGATTGATGCTCTGTTGTTGGAATACAGCTTAGATACTCAAGAAGGTATCTTGCTGATGTGTCTTGCAGAAGCATTAATGCGCATCCCAGATGCCGCGACAGCAGATTCTTTGATTAAAGATAAGTTGAGCGTCGCAGACTGGAAATCTCACCTGAAAAACTCTGACTCTGTGTTTGTTAACGCATCAACATGGGGACTTATGCTAACAGGTAAAGTGGTTGGCCTTGGTGAGCAAGGCACCCAGAGCCCAGGTCAGGCTGTAAACCGTCTGGTAAATAAATTCTCTGAGCCTGTGATTCGTAAAGCCATGTATCAGGCAATGAAGATCATGGGTCACCAGTTTGTTCGTGGTCGTACGATCGAAGAAGCGCAAAAGAACGGTCGCCCAATGCGCGACAAAGGTTTCACCTACTCATTTGATATGTTAGGTGAGGCGGCGTTAACTACAGCGGACGCGAACAAGTACTTCAAAGATTACCTAATGGCGATCGAAGCGGTAGGTCGAGAGACTTACGGCAATGACACCAGTCCTGCGCCTTCGATTTCCATCAAGCTTTCTGCATTACACCCGCGCTACGAAGTCGCAAATGAAGAACGTGTAATGACAGAGTTGTATGACTCACTAATGCAGCTATTGAAACGTGCAATTGAAGTCGACGTTGCAATCACAATCGATGCAGAAGAAGCGGATCGCCTTGAGCTTTCTCTGAAGCTATTTGAGAAAGTGTACCGTAGCGATCTTGTGAAAGGTTGGGGCAAGTTTGGTTTGGTTATTCAAGCCTACTCAAAACGTGCTCTACCAGTCTTGGTGTGGCTAAACGCACTCGCAAAAGAGCAGGGTGACCTTATTCCGCTGCGTTTGGTTAAAGGCGCGTACTGGGACAGCGAAATCAAGTGGTCTCAACAAGCGGGTTACGCTAATTACCCGGTATACACTCGCAAAGAAGCGACGGACGTTGCGTACCTAGCTTGTGCTCGTTTCCTACTTAGCGAAGGTGTTCGCGGTAATATCTACCCACAATTTGCAAGCCACAATGCCCACACGGTGACGGCAATCGCTGTAATGGCTGAGCACAAAGAGTACGAGTTCCAGCGTCTACATGGTATGGGTGATTCACTGTATAACCATGTTATGGAAATGTATGGTCAGCCAGTACGTATTTACGCTCCTGTCGGTAGCCATGCTGATCTTCTTCCGTACTTGGTTCGTCGTCTGCTTGAAAATGGCGCGAACAGCTCGTTTGTACACCGTCTGGTTGATGCGCGTTGTCCGATTTACGAGTTGACTCATCATCCTGTTGATGTGTTGACGGGTTTTGACACGCTACACAACGACAAGATCCCATTACCTGCCGATATCTTCCCTGAGCGTAAGAACTCATACGGCGTCAACATTGATATCGACAGTGAGGCGAAGTCATTTGAAGCGCAAGTAGAAAGCTTCATGGACAATCAGTGGGTTGCAGGCCCGATGATCAATGGTGAGCGTTTTGCCGAAAGCATGATCAAGGAAAATGCGGCTGAGATCATCACCGCACCGTACGATCGCCGAATTGAAGTCGGCAAGGTGGCATTTGCAACACTTGATCATGTTTCCGCTGCAATTGATGCGGCGCAAACTGCTTTCTCTGATTGGAAAGGCGTTCCTGTTGAGCAAAAAGCGGCTTGTTTAGAAAAGCTTGCTGACTTAATGGAAGAAAATCTGGCTGAGCTGGTGGCGATTTGTCACAAAGAAGCGGGCAAGACGATTCACGATAGTATTGATGAAGTTCGTGAAGCAGTGGATTTCTGTCGTTATTACGCGAAACAAGCGCAAAACCTACAGCCATTTGAGCTAGAAGGTTTTGACGGTGTGAAACGCATTTCTAGCCGTGAAGGTCTTGGTGTGTTTGTGTGTATTAGCCCTTGGAACTTCCCGCTGGCTATCTTCCTTGGTCAGGTAACGGCAGCACTGATTGCAGGTAACACTGTGGTTGCCAAACCTGCTGAGCAAACAAGCCTAATTGCCGCTCGCGCTATTGAACTAATGCTTGATGCGGGCTTCCCTGCTGGTGTGATTCAGTTACTTACTGGTCGCGGCGCTGAGATTGGTCATGCACTGACTTCTCATGATGCTATTGCTGGTGTGGCATTCACTGGTTCAACGGCAACTGCGCAACGCATTAACGTCACGCTTGCGGAGCGCAGCGCGAAACCGGTACCGTTTATTGCGGAAACAGGTGGTCAAAACGCAATGATCGTGGACAGTACGGCATTGCCAGAGCAGGTGGTGCGTGATGTGATTCGTTCGGCGTTTGCATCTGCCGGTCAGCGTTGTTCTGCCCTTCGTGTTCTATTTGTACAAGAAGATGTTGCAGACCGTATGATCAACCTGATTCAAGGTGCGATGAATGAGCTGCATGTTGGTTTACCTTACCTACACAAAACGGATGTTGGTCCGGTTATCGACAGCAATGCAAAACAAAAACTCCTTGCTCACCTTGAGCAAATGAGCAAAACACAGACTAAAGTCGCTCAGCTACAGCTGGATGAATCGTGCCAGCATGGTGACTTTGTCTCACCAAGTGCGTTTGAAATCTCGGGCATTGATGTGCTGAAAGAAGAACAATTTGGTCCAATCTTGCACATTGTTCGCTTTAAAGCGTCTGAATTACCGAACGTGGTTGCGCAGATCAACAAGACCGGTTTTGGCTTGACGATGGGTATCCATAGCCGTAACGAAACCACGTACCGTTGGATTGAGAAACACGCTCGAGTGGGTAACTGCTACATCAACCGAGACCAAGTTGGTGCTGTGGTTGGCGTACAGCCGTTTGGTGGTCAAGGCTTGTCGGGTACTGGCCCGAAAGCTGGTGGTCCACACTACCTATTCCGCTTTACTCAACATCTTCTTGCTCAAGCAGAAAACGCATAAGGAGTCGCATTATGGTTCATCAGATCACCTATTTTAAAGATGCATTCTCTGCGTGGGAGCAGTGGAATCTGACTGATTTTGATTACAAATGCGAGCATGTTCTGGCATTTAAATCTGCATTAGAAGGGCAGCAGTCTACCGTTGCCAAAGTGGTTTCTTACCACTTGCAACAAGCATCAACTCTTCTTGCAGAAACTCACCAGTTAGTTGGCCCTACAGGGGAAACTAACGAACTGTATGCCGCAGGACGCGGTGTGGCTTTGGTGATTTGTGAAAACAACATCGAGCCTGCTGATAATGCGTTATACAGTGCTTTTGCGATGATCACCTGTGCCTTAATTGCAGGCAACAGTGTGGTCGTTTGCAGTGACAATGCAGAGCTAAACCAACTGGTTAAGCAAGCTGTAGCGTTGGCAAACTTCCCATCTAACTTAGTCCAGGTTGTTGCGTACGATGCGTCTGCCCCGTTGCTTGAGAGCGATGTACGTAGTGTGGGTTATGTTGGGCGTTCACAGGTTGAGCATGCGCTCAATCTTCAACTAGCTAAGCGTGACGGTGCAATCGTCGGCTTAGTTTCTGAAACGGATTTAGAGTCACCGAAATTGGCTCATGATCCTCATCTCTCGTTGCGCTTCATTACCGAGCGCACTCGAACGATAAATATTACCGCGGTGGGTGGTAACGCGACTCTACTCGAGTTGGGGAACGAAACTCACTAACCTGACTTGTGATACCAATCTGGAGTAACTGGACTGAGAGCCGGTCCAGATTGGTTTCTTATACTCTGATGTATTGCTGAGACGGTAAAATATCAGGGCAGGCAAGGAAGGAAATAATTATAACGAGGACTATCTAATGATAGAAAATAGCTTTGCTATCACGTCCACTTTTGTGGCGTATTTACTGATTATGGTTGCTATTGGCGTTTACGCGTATAAGAGGACTTCCAATTCATCTGATTACTTCCTAGGTGGCCGTAGCCTAGGTCCGTGGCCTGCTGCATTATCTGCAGGTGCTTCAGATATGAGTGGCTGGTTGCTGCTAGGCTTGCCTGGCTATGCGTACGCTGCGGGTATCGAGGCCTTCTGGTTAGCCGGCGGTCTACTTCTTGGTACATGGGCAAACTGGCTCATCAGTGCAAAACGCCTACGTACCTACAGTATCCAAACTGACGCGTTAACGTTGCCAGAGTTCCTGTCACGTCGCTTCAACGATAAGTCGAAACTGATCCAGACAATCTCTGCGTTTTTCATTCTTCTATTTTTCCTTTTCTACACCAGCTCAGGTTTGGTCGCAGGGGGCAAACTGTTTGAGACGGTATTCGGTCTAGATTACACCTACGCTGTTATCATCGGTACGGTGTGTGTCGTTTCTTACACACTATTCGGTGGTTTCCTTGCGGTATCTTGGACTGACTTAGTGCAAGGTCTGCTAATGGCCGCTGCGCTAATGATTGTTCCTGTTGCAGTAATGGACGGTGGTCTAGGTCAGCTAACTTCTGATCTGCATGACATCAACCCAGAACTTGCAACGCTATGGAATGACGCCAAAGGCGAACCACTGTCTGCGATTGCTATCATCTCTTTAGCGGCATGGGGTCTTGGTTACTTTGGTCAGCCACACATCCTAGCGCGTTTTAAAGCGTCTCGTTCAAACAAAGATCTAACGACTGCACGTCGTATCGCTGTGATTTGGACTGCACTATCTATGGTTGGTGCAATGCTTGTTGGTCTTGTCGGTCTGGTTTGGGTTACGGGTCATCCGGGCACTCAACTAGAAGATGGCGAGAAGATCTTCATGTTATTGGTTAACGCAGTATTCCACCCTGTCGTTGCGGGTATGTTGTTAGCAGCAATCCTAGCGGCGGTAATGAGTACAGCAGACTCACAGCTTCTTGTTTCATCTTCAGCGCTTGCAGAAGATTTCTACAAGCAAGTATTCAAGCCAGAAGCGTCTTCTGAAGAAATCGTAATGATTGGCCGTATCGGCGTTATCGTTATTTCGCTTGTTGCGCTATTCCTAGCAATGACACCAGATAGTTCAGTACTTGGTCTTGTTTCTTACGCTTGGGCTGGCTTCGGTGCTGCATTTGGTCCTGCGGTTGTACTTAGCCTTTACTGGAGCGGTATGAACCGTAACGGCGCACTAGCAGGTATCCTTGTTGGTGGTATCACTATCGTAGTTTGGAAGCAGCTAACTGGCGGTTGGTTTGATGTGTACGAAATCGTACCGGGCATCATCTTCTCTACGCTTGCTATCGTTGTTATCAGCAAAGCGACAGGTGGTGCAGCGCAAGACGTATTAGACCAACATCAATCGTACGAGAAGAAACTAGTTGAACTAGACTAATTACTTCCTTTTACGAACACAAAGCCCGCTTATACAGCGGGCTTTGTTTTATCTGAACTTAATAAACGTTAATGGTGATTGCTTGAGGCCAGATTTTCACGTCGCTTTATTCTTTGTGAGTGTGTTAGTCACGACGAACTTTGGCGTAAATGACGGTGTTACTCAGCTCGCCAGAAGACGCACGCCGAGCATTGCGTAGCTCACCTTCAAACTCATACCCACAGCGCTCAGCAACCGCACGACTTTTGCGGTTATTCGCATCGGCTAAAATCGCGATTCTTTTCGCATCCAACGCTTCGAATGCATAGTTTTCAATCGCCGCTACCGCCTCAGAGATATAACCGTAGCCTACCGCGCGATCATCAAGCCAATAGCCAATCTCAAATGCCGGTATATCTTGATCATGGATCATTAACCCAATGGCGCCGAGTAAACGATCGCTTTCCTTGTCGATTAGGTAGTAGCGCAACTCTTCTTCGAAGTTTTCAAAGTTTGCGATGGCTTTCTCTGTCCCTGCAATCATCGCTTCTAAAGTGAGCACGTGAGGTACCCATGGCAGGTAAACTTCAAGCGTTTTTTGGCTACGAACAACGGCCTGATGTGCTTCTTCTGCACGTTCCAAGCAAGCTGGGATGAGCTTTAAACGTTTGGTTTCCATGTCGAATCTCCTAGGCTTTTATACTCCAATCGTTTCGTAATGCAGGATTCAGAGCGTTATCACTAAAAATCATTTAAACAGAAACACTTAGAGACATCTAGCCTTCGCAACAACATTATTCACTTGGTTTGTAAGGGAGAAGCTGAGAGAATTGAGGCGTTATAAACATAAAATGGTTTAATATGAAACTTCTAGTAAGAAACTTAGCTCGTGAGACGACAGAGCAAGACATCCGTACTCTGTTCTCAAACTACGGCAAAGTTGAGCTTTGCACCGTCGTGCTTGATCAAGAGACGGGTTTATCAAAAGGGTTTGGTTTTGTGATCATGCCGGATGAAGCCGAAGCCGTTGCGGCGTTGGAGGCACTAAACCTGTCTTCAGTACATAAGAGCAAGATTCGTGTGAAAGTCGCACAAGACTAGTATTTTTGCCTTTCAAGGTGAAAGATAAAACCAGCTGAGAGGCTGGTTTTTTAGTGCCTTAATTTTGAGAGGTTGCTACGGTTACTTGAGGCGAAAATATTTGCTGGTATACGCAGACTTCTCGTTCTTTTCCCTGCATTTTGATGATGTGATTGTCGATATACGTCATGCCCAACTTTTGAATGACTGATTGGGATTGTCTGTTTTCGACCAAGTGCATCGCTTTTAGGCCCGATAACTCAAAATGTGGTCTGGCAAACTGAATTAAAGCCATTGACGCTTCTTGAGCAAACCCATTCCCCCAATAATCGACGCCAAGCCAATACCCTAATGTGCCGACTCCCTCCGAGATGTTTAGCAGACTAACAGCACCAATTAACGCTTCGTCTTGACGTTGAGTAATGGCATATATGACCCCACTACGTTGGTGATATACGCCAATATGGCTCTTAATCCAAACTTGTGCCATCGGCTCTTCATAGGGATGAGGAATATTTGCCGTCATATCTGCAATGCTCTTGTCTCCTGCGAGTCGTGCGACTTTTTCGCTGTCTGTCGGATGAAATGGGCGAAGAATAAGCCTTTGTGTCGTGAGCGTTGGTTGAAGCGTCATCGTGCGTCCTTGAGATGAGTCAGTATTGTGGAAATTGCAGATTCACACTGTAAATCAGGCGTGTTTAAACAACCAAGTAATGCCTGAATCGAAAATGTGAGTGAAAGCCATATTTAAAACGCCATAAAATTGATCATTGCAGATTGAAATAGCGAGTAGCAACAATTGCTTATGTGTGATGTGTCGTATTATTACACACATAAGCGCGTTCGTTCATAATAATGGTACAAAAGTTGAGGTCTGACCAATGTCTCAATTTTTTGATACTTTCGTCCAATTTTTTGAAGATAGGACACAAAAAATTAAAGGGGCTTTTTTATTGTGGAATTATTTTGAACAAAATATGTCAATTGTCAGTAGTACTGAAAAACAGGGAGAAGAGAAATGCCGGATATATATTGCGCAGCTTGTAGAAAATCAACGCAACATAAAGTGATCATGAAGCGTTGCGAGCCACAGCCCGTTGATTCGTTGACAGGTAAAGTGGTGAGTTTTACACAGCTGATGGCGAAATTTGTATCAGGTGAACACTACTACGAGATGGAACCACAATACTACTGCCGATGCTGTAATCATCGTGCAATTGGAGAAGTGATTCCTCATCCTACCAGGCATACGTCGGCAGCTCTCTAATTCAGAGCGATAGCTATGATTAATCGCTAAACAGGGCGGCTTGCCCCGCACGCCAGATCTATAAAGGCGTATCACACGCTTTCAAATTTGCGACTCTACGGGAGCCGCCAGATTACTTTTGTTCTTCATACTCGGTTATGGAGAGAGCGGCAGTAATCGCAGCCCTTTCCGTCCTTAGTTATTTTCTAATTATTCTCTGCTGAATTTCACATGCTGTGCATTTGATGGTTTGCAATTGTTTGAGCAACGATTAATGTGATGCTTTCTAAGTGGTTACAAGGAAGTGGGTTAATGAGTTATCAATTGGACCGGATTGATTTACACATTTTGAGAGTGCTTCATTCAAGAGGCAGAATTCCAGTTGTTGAACTCGCAAAGCAGATCAACTTAACGACCTCGCCGTGTTCTGACCGCGTGAAGCGGCTAGAAAAAGAGGGGTATATCAATGGCTATCATGCGGAGCTGAATGCGGAAAAATTAGGGTTGGATGTGCAAGTATTCATCCATATTCGCTTAGACCAAACCAGTTTTTCCATTTTTGAAAAGTTTGCGAAAGCCGTCGAATTGATGCCGGAAATTGAAGAGTGTTATTCGCTCTCTGGGGACTTCGATACCATGATAAAGGTTCGTGTTAAGAGCATGAAAGCGTATCAGGAGTTTATGTCGAGTAAGTTAGGCACGCTTCCGGGCGTAATCCAGACTCGCAGTGAAGTGGTAATTGAAGAACATAAAACAGGATTTGGCGTAAACCCGGAGCTCCTTGGTTAGGCGAGGCTGATGTCTATGACCGCAGCGCTTATGCGTTGAGAATATTATTTAACGTGACTTGGCGTATTACTTTTTCAAGATCAAAAAAGGAGCCGAAGCTCCTTTTTGATAAATCGGTGAGCGACTATGCGCCGATAAAGGTGCTGATAACACCAATTAAACCGCCAAAAACACCGCCCCAAACGACTAGCCAGCCAAGGTGTTCTTTAATCATTTTTTGCACCATTTCTTTGACCAGTGCTGGTGTTAATTCGCTCAAGCGCTGATCAATGATGCCTTCAATGTTCTGCTTTATCTCATCCATCATAGCAGGAGATTCGAACTGCTCTTTCAGTGCTTCTTTGATGTTATCGCTCTTGCTCAACTCAATAATGGATTCTTGCATCTTTTCGACGAAAGGCTGCCGCATAGGTTGTAATGCCTCCGCACCGCCAAACATCGCTAGCATGCCGCCAAATTGAGAGCCTTCGATCACTTCTACCAAAGAGTCAAACGCTGGGTTTAAATCCACTTTCTCAATCACAGGTTGAAGATCGATGTTTACACCGCCCGCCATTTCTTTGTTCAAGAATCGATCGATGTTCGCTTCGGTAAAGAACTGCTCCATCATCAAGTTTTTGATAGCCAGTTTAAACTCTTCAAATCGCGCGGGGATCACGCCAGAACCGTATAATCCAGGCACTTTTTCAAACAGCATGTGGATGGCAAGCCAGTTAGTGATGGCGCCTGAGAACGCAAACAACCCCGCATACCAAAGGTAGTCGTTTTGTAATTGATGACCTCCAGCCATCAAAGCGATAGCGAGGACATTCGTTAGCAAACTTTTGTTCATAGTGACCAGTTATATGTGAATATCGGAATAAATAAGTGGGCCTGATTCTATACCTAAGTCACATTGAGATGCTAGGTTTTGCCGTGATGAGTGACCGTGTTGCGAAGGGATAAAAATGGATGTACAGAAAAACAAAACCCGACAATTACTGTCGGGCCACTGCTTTTTCTTAGAAAAACTAAGATTCTATTTTTAATTTTAGATGCGGTAGATCTTACAACAAAGTTGGCATTTCCATCTTTCTGAGTAGCCGAATAGCTTGTCAGCCCAACTTGGTTTGAGTTGTACGATCTGCATTGAACCACATTTACACATAAGCTAATTACCTTATTGTTAATCTAATAACTAAGCCATCTATTGAGTATAGCTGTTTCTCAAAAAGTGAAATGACAAATGAAGACGGCTCAAAACTCTGTATTGTGTTCATTGCAATGGATACGCAACGAGGCGGTATATTAGCAGAAAAAATGTGAGCTTTATCATGGAGGGTGTTTCATATATGAGAAACTATAATGGCTATATGGGTATAGGTTTATCAATAAAAATGAAAAACGGCGCTTCATGCGCCGTTTTTATTGGGTTTCTCGCTAATTAAGAAACGTGTTGATTTTCTAACTCTTCAGCGATAAATCCGCCAGTTTGATGGGCCCAAAGCTGGGCATAAATACCGTTGTTCGCGATGAGCTCTTGGTGAGAACCTTGTTCAACAATACTGCCTTTATCTAGCACGATGAGGCGATCCATTTGTGCGATGGTCGACAATCGGTGCGCAATCGCAATAACGGTTTTTCCTTGCATTAACTCATTCAAGCTTTCCTGAATCGCTGCTTCGACTTCTGAATCCAGAGCCGATGTTGCTTCATCCAGTACCAACAATGGTGCATCTTTGAGTAGCACACGAGATATTGCGATACGCTGACGTTGGCCGCCAGACAGTTTCACACCACGTTCACCAACTTGCGCATCGTATCCGACATTACCAAATGGGTCGGTCAGAGTTTCGATAAACTCATGGGCATGCGCTTGCTTAGTGGCTTTCAGCAAATCTTCTTCTGTCGCATCTGGATTGCCATACAAAATATTGTCTCGAATTGAACGGTGTAGCAGAGAAGTATCTTGGGTCACCATACCGATCTTTGAACGCAAAGAGTCTTGTGTGACTTCTGAGATGTTCTGTCCATCGATCTTAATGCTGCCGTCTTCGACATCGTGGAAACGAAGTAACAAGTTCACCAGAGTTGATTTTCCGGCGCCGGAGCGCCCAACCAAGCCGACTTTCTCTCCTGGTTTGATGTTGAGATCGAGGTGGCTAATCACGCCTTTGTTCTCACCGTAATGGAAGCTGACGTTATCAAAGTGAATGCCACCTTCAGTGACTACTAAGTCTTTTGCGCCTGGTTTATCTTTAATATCAATAGGCTTAGAGAGCGTTTTCATTCCATCGACTACGGTTCCCATATTTTCAAAGAGGGCGCCAACTTCCCACATGATCCACATCGACATACCATTTACGCGTAATGCAAGGCTAACAGCAATCGCAATCGCGCCAACGCTGATGGCACTATCCAACCACAGGTAAATCGATAAAGCAGCAACGGAAAATACCAAAATATAGTTTGAGATCTCTACAGCAACGTCGAAGCCGGTCACTAGGCGCATTTGACGATAGACCGTATTCAAAAATCCCTTCATGCCTTGCTCAGCATATTGGGTTTCGCGCTGGCTATGAGAAAACAGTTTGACCGTCTGAATATTGGTATAGCTGTCGACGATGCGTCCTGTCATTGTCGAACGAGCATCGGCCTGCGCTGAAGCGACGTCTTTGAGCTTAGGAACGAAATAGATTTGGATAGCGATGTAAGCGAGCAGCCAGACGATCATTGGGATCATCAAACGCCAGTCTGCCGTCGCTAACATAATGATCATACTGGTGAAGTAAACCGTAACATAAACAAATACATCCATAGCTTTCATGACGGTTTCGCGCACAGCTAATGAGGTTTGCATGACTTTAGTTGCAACTCGGCCTGCAAAATCATCTTGATAGAAGTTTAAGCTTTGATTGAGCAAATACCTGTGTGCAAGCCAGCGGATAGACATTGGATAGTTGCCCAATAATGTTTGGTGAACGAGCAACGAATACACGATCACCAAAATGGGCATGACAACCAACAATAAGGTTCCGTAAAAAATCAAATCTGCTTTATTGTCTTGCAAGAACGTTTCTGGATTGCTGGTGGACAACCAATCAACCAATTGTCCCATCGCGCCAAACAACATAACTTCAACGACAGCAACAATCGTGGCCATCAAAGACATGATGATCAAAGGCTTTTCGTAGCCGCGGGTGTAATAACGTAAAAAAGCGAGCATCCCTGAAGGAGGCTGATCTGGTGTGGATTTGGGGAACGGCTCTGTAAAGCCTTCAAATCGTTTAAACATAACTCATCCTAAAGTTAAAACAGTGCCATTTGGGGTGGCTAAATCCATCGATTCACGCAGCTTTGGACGAAGCCGCGTGTATAAGAGTTTTTGGCTGCTCCTCGAGAAAGCAGACGGATTGACGAGAGGGGCGAAAAAATAGTCTAACCGATTGTGTTTTAAATGTAACTAGTTGGTTATGGGTGTGGTTGTCTATGGTTCTGATTCTTATGATGAATTCTTCGCATGTTCATCGCGATGGCATAAAACCTTAAACCTGCATAGTGACAATAAAATTTCGGGAGAAATAAGCTAAGTTCAGTGAAAATTACTTCTAGATAATTAAATTAATTGTGAAAACAGCAAAACTGAAGTTAACAATAAATTTACAATCTCCTCATTCTAGTGATAAGGAATGTATTGGATGCTATTACACGAATCAGTGACCCAATTTGCTAATGGGAAAGAAGAAAGCACGCAAAGTGCTCAGCGCCAAACCGCAAACTGCGTAGTGATGGTGCCACCGAAAGAGTTTCGTTTTAATGAAGAAACCGCACAAGATAATGAGTTCCAACATAAAGTGTCACTCAGCCAAGAAGAAGTCTCGCGTAGAGTGATGGCCGAGTTCGCGAGTATGGTAGCAACGTTGCGTCAAGAGGGCGTTCAAGTTGTTGAGTTTGATTATCCGGCTTCAGATGTTGCGACGCCAGACGCGGTATTTCCAAACAACTGGTTTAGCACTACGCCAGATGGCACGTTGTACACCTTTCCAATGGCCTGTGAAAACCGTCAAAAAGAAGTGCGTCCCGATGCGCTTGTGGCGGCACTAGCGCAAGCTGGGCGAGAAGTTCATCGACGTAGCAGCCTAACTGAATATCTTGATGAGCAAGCGTATTTAGAAAGCACGGGTGTGATGGTCTTTGACCACTTAAATAAAACGGTCTATGCCGCACTCTCACAACGTTGTGATCGTCTGGTTTTAGAAGATTACGCCGATCGTATTGGCTATGAACGAGTGATCTCTTTCCAAACTCGTTTGCCATCTGGTGCGCCTATTTACCATACCAACGTGATGATGGCTGTGGGTGAGCAGTTCTGCGTGATTTGTGACGAAGTGATCCCAGAATTTGAGCGTCGTTTTGTGATGAAATCTCTCGCTAAAGATAAACAAGTGATCTCTATTTCGATTGAGCAAATGAACCACTTCTGCGGCAACATTCTTCAGTTGGAAACCATCAATGGAGACAAAGTCATTGCGATGTCGCAATCGGCATACGATGCTTTCTCTCCAGCACAAAGAAATCAACTTTCGACGCACGGTAAATTGCTGCCATTCGATGTTTCTACCATAGAATCTATTGGTGGTGGCTCGGTTCGCTGTATGTTGGGTGAGGTATTTTTGCCTAGTCGACAAGCGGTGTTATAAACAATATTGCGCAGTTTTGCTTGCAAATGCAGGTGACGTTCATTCTCTCCCAAATAATAAAACCGTTAGCCTCGAGGCAGTACGAGGCTGACGGTTTCACTTTCTAGCTTCTTCCTAGGATATTCCGAGCTTAACCCATACTCTCGCGCAAAGACTTGATGTCTTTGGATGGTGGCGCACCAAATAAACGGCTGTATTCACGGCTAAATTGAGAAGGGCTTTCGTAACCCACTTTAAACGTAGTCGCCATGGCATCGAGGTTTTCTGTCAGCATTAAACGCCGAGCTTCGCTGAGTCTTAATTTCTTTTGAAATTGCAGTGGCGTCATAGATGTCATAGAACGAAAGTGGGTATAAAACGCCGATTTACTCATGCCACTGTAGGCGGCTAACTCACTGACACTTAACGGCTTTACGAAATTATTCTTCAACCAATCAACGGCCTTCGCGATTTGATGGCTGTGACTTCCTGCAGTCACGATTTGATTAAGACGAGCGCCCTGTTCGGTGATTAACAGTCGATAAAAAATCTCTCGTTTAATGATCGGCGCTAAAATTTTGATGCTTTGTCCTTCATCCAGCAGCTCTATTAAACGCAGAAAGGCGTCAAGTAATGGCTCCGACAATTCTCCAACCGCTATGCCTTTTTGTGCTTCTTTGCTTTGATTAAACGTCAGTTCACTATCGACAATAAGTTGAGATATTTCAGTCAGATCCAGCTCCATAATCACCCCTAAATAAGGTTTATCTTCACTGGCTTCAATGATATTGGCGATAATCGGCAAGTCGACAGAGGAGATCAAAAAGTGGTTCGCATCGTAAACAAAGCTATCTTCACCCAACAACACGCGCTTTCTCCCTTGAGCAATTAAGCAAATACTTGGGTTGTGGGTGTAGCTTGTCGGTGGTGTTGGGGTTGCCCAACGACTGAACCTTAATCCTGGAATTTCTGTGTCATATTGGTTCGCGCCATTTGCCCATTTCTCAATGTGCTTGGCAAGCTTTTCTATTGCACTGGCCAGGGTTGACGAAGTGTTTGACGGTAGCTCTTGCATAGGTCAGTGCTCTCCTCTGGTTGGCCTCAGGTTCGGGGTTAACGGCATGCGATTTCTGCCTTTGTAGTTAACGCCTCTTCGGAGTCAATTAAGCGACTTCATTAAGCATAGTTATAACAGTTCATTTCTTTAAGTAAAGAATATTGGGCAAGTGTCTATTTCGAGGTTAAGCGATCGGAGATCGATCTTTCTGCTTGATTGTCGAGCGAGGCAATTGTCTCTCATGAACTTTATTCTTTAAAAATCAATCTATTATGTTTTGCTAGGTTTTTGGTCCGTTTTTTCTAACCGGTCTCAAGTATGGTTGTCTTTTGTATTGGTTTGGAATATTGGGCAAGTATTAGCAATGAATAGGCTAACGGTCATCTATCAAAGCGCAATACAGTGAACCCATGGTTTGGTGAGTTGTAAGCACTCAAGAACACTATTTGGAGTCATGATGAATAACAAAAGCAATACTCAAATCCCTGACGTACTGCAAGCCGGTGTATTTCAAGGTCGAGGCATTTTCGAGTTTGGTGAAAAGAATGAAGCGTATGCGGATTACTTTACCGGTACGAGTTATCTGGCGTTGCTCAATCAGCCTGGTCTTATCGTGGCGAACGTAACGTTTGAACCAGGGTGTCGCAATTTTTGGCATATTCATCATGAAGGTGGGCAGATTCTGTTAGCGACAGGAGGGCGAGGTTGGTATCAAGAATTTGGCCAACCAGCAAAAGAGTTGAATGTTGGCGATGTCGTGCATATCGCGCCAGGTACTAAGCATTGGCATGGCGCAGCTAAAGACAGTTGGTTCTCACATGTAGCAATAGAAATACCGGCTGAAGGCGCAAGTAATGAATGGTGCGAACCAGTCTCTGATCAAGAGTACATGCAACTAAAGTAGCCCGAGCTAAGTTTTCAGTGAGAAAAGGGAATCTCGATGAGACAAGCGCACCGTTTCAATCAGTGGGTGAGATGCGTTTTGGTGAGTAGTGCCTGGATGTTCCCCTGCATTGTAAACGCAGAAGTTAATAGCGCTGGATTGGAGGAAAATATAGTGAAAATTCGTTTTATTTTCGATGATTGCAGTGTTTTAGGCACATTGAAGAGCAGTGCGAGTACAGACGATTTTGTTCGTCAATTGCCTCTAACATTAGATCTACAAGACTACGCAAATACAGAGAAAATTGCTTACTTACCGAATAAGTTAACTCGCGAAGGCGCACCTTCTGGAACTCAATCAAAAACGGGTGACATCTCTTATTACGCCCCTTGGGGAAATTTAGTTATCTTTTATAAAGACTTTGGTTACGCGTCTGGGTTAATTAAATTAGGTCAAATCGATGATGGGATTCATTGCTTTATTTCGAAAGAAACAAACCGTGTCACGATCGAAAAAGTAAATTAATGACCCAGTTGACGATGTAAATTATTAATGTAGAAATCAGAACGCTAATAAATATATTTCTAGAATTTCTATGGATTAGAACACCGTTACATAATGGAATTTTGATATGAAAGTATTAAACAAATCTGTTAAATCAATATTAATATTGGTGCTCACTATGACAACGCTATGCACAACGAATATCGCTTCAGCATCAGAAATATTCAGTGATAAAGAGCGAGCTATTATTCCTATTTCTGCTTTTACTGCGAGTGGTGAAATAGAAAAACTAACACAAAGTCTTAATGATGGGTTAGACGCAGGCCTAACGGTCAACGAGATAAAAGAAGTGCTGGCTCAGTTGTACGCGTATGCTGGATTTCCGCGCAGTTTGAATGGACTAGCAACATTTATGACGGTGTTGGATGAACGTAAAAGCCGAGGTATTACCGATATCTTAGGGCGAGAATCAAGCGCGTTACCTAACGATAAAACCAGCTTAGAATTTGGCGCTGAAAACCAAACACAACTTGTTGGTGCAGAAGTAAAAGGCGCGCTATTCGATTTTTCTCCGCAAATTGATGAATATCTAAAAGCACATTTGTTTGGTGATATTTTTGAACGCGATGTGCTCACTTGGAAAGAGCGTGAAATTGCTACGATTGCAGCATTAGCAAATATGAACGGTGTTAATAGCCAATTAGCAGCTCACTATAATATCAGTATGAATAACAATGTTTCTATTAAAGAGTTAGAGGAATTTATTGTTGTATTAAGTGAGTGCTGTGGTGAAAGTGTGTCTAACAATGCTCAATCGGTCCTAAAAACAGTATTGGAAAAATAAATATTATTTGGCCAATCATATCAATTAGAAAGGAATTCGTTTTATGAAAAATAAATCATCATTGCTTATTTGGTCTGTGCTGTTGTCGACGGGATTTATGCTTCCAATTGCTCAAGCAGCCGATGGTAACTCATCTTCGCAGCAAGTTTATCGCTCTGCTGATCAGAAATCGTTTCAAGGGCCTGAAAACCTATTTACCGGGAAAGTTAACGTCGAGATGTTGTTTCCTGAAAACGAAGTTGCAAACTACAGCGCCGCCTATGTCACTTTTGATGCAGGAGCTCGAACCGCTTGGCATACTCACCCTGCAGGACAACACATGATCGTCACTTCTGGTACCGCACTTACAGGAACGCGTGATGGGCATGTAATTCGATTTGCTGCTGGTGATAGTGTCTGGTGTCCTCCTGGTATCGACCATTGGCACGGTGCAACACCAAATGCGCCAATGACTCACCTAGTGGTTACGGCGTCAAAAGACGGTGAAAACGTTATCTGGAAAGAGCAAGTCACCGATGATCAGTATGCAGCAGGACAGCAATAACCAAGGCCACGTTTTTATAGCGAGCGCAGAGCTTTTACTCTGCGTTTTTTATTGTCTTGTTGGGCCAACCAAGCGCATTTCCCAATCCTCGACTTCGCCAGTTTCTAGGCGGCGCTCGACCAACTTGCCCCAAGACTCGACTAACGGCAGTTCAGACAGCTTAGTGAGTTCTTCTCTATCTAAACAGCCAGTGAAAACCGCGCCCATGATGCGAGCCAGTGGCCATTCTGGATAAGGTCTTTCACACAGAATAATCTCGTCACCTGCACCGATATCGCCTTCTTCCAATACTCGGAAATACCAGCCTGTTCGAAGCGTATCTTGCAGTCTTCTCGCCATGTCGTGTTGGTCAAATCGTACGTTAAGTTTCCAACAAGGCATGCGACCTTGCGACACTTCAAGTAGTGTTGAGCCGATACGGATTTTATCTTTCAAGCAAATCGTGGATTCGGTGACGCCCTCGGAGCTGATGTTTTCGCCAAAGCCGCCAGCGGATTGGAAAATTGTTCTTTCGCCTAATTCTTGTTGCCAGATTGGGTAGTGCTCGCTTGGGTAAATATGAAGCGCTTTTTGAATTCCACCATGAAAGCGCGGATCGCCTTGCTCATCACTGGTAAAACCAAGCTCTGTAGCGTGCTGGCGCTCAGGCAGCACTTGTTTGTTGATTGCGCTTTGCGCTCCATGAGCATAAGGGACAGTTTTCCCTGCTAGCACAGCTTTTACGACGCCGATTTTCTTCATGTAACCTCCTTATTATTTGAATGAGAGATAAAGTGTTTACCTTCATTCGCGACGCGGAGCATGATAGCCTAGTGAACTTGTGTCGGAATAGGGATGAAAAGACAATCAACAATGCTAACTCGCCAAATTGATTCGAAGTCAGGCGTCATGACCTCCAATGAGATGATGGTCGCGAATCCCCATTCTCCTGTTTTGGTGAAAACCATCGACATGCCAAAAGGTTACATTGATGCACTGCATCAACACACTTGGCATCAAATCATCTTTCCTATTAAAGGGTTATTGCAAACGCAAACGGAGCATTATCAGCATTTGGTTCCGCACACCTCTGCGTTATTTGTTCCTGCGGGTGTTCAACACGAGTCGATTGCTCTGAGTAACACGATATTTGTTGGCATTTACCTCAACCCTGAGTTTGGCGCAACGTACGAGCAACAAGTGAGAACCATTGCTCTAACGCCGTTTTTAAATGAGCTTTTACAAGAGATCCGCAGACAGTGTGAAGGTGAGACAAGCCACGAAGAAGTGCTACATTTGCTGGCGGTGTTGCATGATCAAATTTTGAAAAGCAACGTGCAGACATTTCAGTTGTTGCTGCCACAAGACCGCCGACTAAAACTGATTTTCGAGCAGTTGACCGACGAGCCGGCGTTGAGCTGTTCGCTAAAAGAGTGGGGGGAGAAAATTGGGGCGTCTGAGCGCACTTTATCACGGTTGTTCGCCAAGGAATTCAACACTTCATTTCTGCTTTGGCGGCAACAAATTCGGCTGATTTACTCGCTTTCTTTGTTAGATGAATCGTTGCCAATCCAAGCCATTGCAGACCTAGTGGGTTATCAAAACGACTCATCCTACATCAAAGCATTTAAAGCCTATTTTGATATGACGCCACAACAGTTTAGAGTGAACGGCGCATCGCGCAGGTAGAAATACAGCGCTTCGACTTCACTTAATGCTTTTGAGTAGAAGTCGCGAAACTTCCTTTTTGAATTTCAATTACATGGTATGAATAGCAATGGCACCAACGATAAATACTCGAGTGAATCAATTCTGTTTTGGTCAGCCCAAAACGTCGCTGTCGTTGGAAAAAGAGCCCCTCAAACCGCTTGTTCAGGGCAAGATTCGGGTGAGGCTCGAAGCTACAAACATTAACCCAAGTGACTTGCTTTCCATTTATGGTGTTGGGCAATACCGCCGCGTTCACATACCACCTCGCGTGCCGGGATTTGAAGCAGTTGGGCGTGTGGTGGAAGTTGGTGCTGTCGGTCAAACTGGCTTTCAAGTTGGGCAAAAAGTGTTGGTGGCGATGAGTGGTACTTGGCAATACTACATCGATGCTTCGCCCGAGAATCTTTTTCCGCTACCTGAAAGTTTGGATAACGGCTATGCCTGCCAGTTGTACATCAACGCGTTAACCGCGTGGGTTATCACCACTAAAGTGGCTAAGTTGAACAAAGGTGATATGGTGATCATCAATGCGGCAGGTTCGGCGATCGGTAAGATATTTGCCCAGCTCGCCCATTCCTTGGGTTTTACACTGATTGCTGTCACTTCAAAGCCAGACGAGTATCCGTACGATACGATTCCAGTGTTGGACGTGAAGCATGACTTACATGCGCAACTGCAAACGCGCAAACTGCCACAACCAACGGCCGCTTTGGATGCGATAGGCGGTGAGGCTGGCACGTATCTCATTCGTACCTTGAAAGAAAACAGTCAATACATCAACTACGGAACGTTGTCGTTAGCGCCTTATACGCCTGCGTTTTTTAAATTGATGAAGACCAACAACATCGACTTTAGCACCTTCTTTTTGCGGTATTGGGAAAAATCGGTAGGTAAAGGCGGGAGAAAGGCGGTATTCGCTGAAATGTTAGACCAATTTATTGCCAACGATATAAAGTTAAGTGTAGCGTCTGAGCTGCCGCTAGAGGATTTTCAAACTGCGATTGAAATGGTTGAGCAACGCTCATCGGCGGTGTCAGGAAAAATCATTTTGACGCTATGAATTACAGTGAGTCTGTTGAGAAAAGGGAGGATAAAATCCTCCCTTTTTGATGGGTTATTTGTGATGATGGGACTATTTTAGATGGAAAATTTGCTCTGTCTCGAGCGATGTCATCGTACGTACTTGACGCCAAATGTAATAAAAAATACCGAACATCATCAACATACTTGGGATGGCAATCATTGGGTAACTGTAAAGCGTCATCTTACCCAACTCTTCATTAAAGGCAGCCGTGCCCGAAGGACTGGTCACGATCCAAGTCGCAAGGAAGTAGTTCATCGCGGATGAGAACGCAAAAGTACTCGCAAACAGATAGTTTGATGACATTAGACAACGTTCAAATGCCTCTGATTGACCGTTCTCTTTCAAGCGTTCGTTAATCAGCGATAAATTTAATACCGTGTCATTCAGTACTAACTTCTGCATCAGTGGGTAGCGGGTAAACGTTGAGCCCAAAACCGCTAAACCGATCAGGCCAGGGATCAGGGCTTCTTTCAAGGCTAACCAACGTGTATCAAGCTCTAACAAGCCAATGCCGCCAGTTAATAAAACACTGATAAAGCCAAGTGCAGAAATAAAGTTAAATTTCTTGTTCCGGACAAGGTCCATACCGCCGTAAATGATAGGAAATAGCAAAGCGACAACCAGCGCCATTGCTGTTCCTAGGTGTTCATCGCCGCTAAACTTCATCAAGATAAAGGAAGGGATGAATACGTTAAAAAGAATCTCGAATAGGGGATTCGGCTTTTTCGCCGTTGTGTTACTCATAATGTTTTACTGACTCTACTTTATGTCGGCTGTTATTGTACTTTGACGAGAAGTGTTCATCTAGTCGCGCTTGATGTAAAGCGTTAAAGCGCCGAGTTGTGTAACGACTTATGAAATAGACCGGAGCATAGCCAGTTAGTTGACATGATTGACTACTTTTTGTGTCTTAATCGCGCTCCCTCTGCGCAATGATCTGATTGCGTGCTCTGAATAATCGAGTCGCCACGGTGTTGTGATTAAGCTCTAAGACTTGAGCAATTTCATTATGATTAAACCCGACTACGAGTTTTAAGATCAATGGCTCTCGGTATTTGGGTTCGAGAATCATCATTTGTTTTTTAAGCCAATCTTGTGCCATGTCGTGGTCACTGCCAGGGTAGGTTTTTGCCTGTATTACACACTCATCAATATCGACAAAATCGTACTGCTTTTTATCAAAGCGCCGAGCATTCTCACGACGCAAAATGGTGATGAGCCAAGGCTTCGCTGCATTGGGATCATTTAAGTTATCAAAGAATCGCCACGCTTTCAGGAAGGTGTCTTGCGCCAAATCTTGAGCAAGGTGATGATCTTTGCATAGCCAATATGCGAGACGATAGATATCTTGGTATCGCTCCTTCGTCAGTGCTTCGTATCGTTTGTGTTTTTCCATAGGATTAAGATCAGAAGTGTAGAGCTGAGTAGCAAGGTAACCTCTGAAGCTTCAAAGGTTACCTGCGGTTTCGTCCTTGCCCGCTTAAAATGGCTGGGTAGAAAAACGTGAGTATTGAAGGGCGTCTGCGACTTCTTGAGCTTTAGATTCTGAAGTCATGAGATGCAGCAATTTAAGGGCGGCTTGATAGCTAACTAGGCTGCCGTTTGAGGTGATGACACCATGATCAACAACAAAATTCTGGTCGACCTGTACATCAACTGCTGGATAGTCTTTTTGTAATCCGTTTTCACCTCCTGCCCACGTCGTCGCTTTCTTACCGTTTAACAGGCCAGCCTCGGCCAATAGATACGCACCAGAGCAATTACTTGCCATCCAATCTGCCGCCTTTGATGTGGTTTGAATAAAGTGAATGAGATCCTTGTTTTCGATTAGCGCATCCATGTCGTAGCTGGATGTTAAAACCAGCACGTCGAGTTCCGGCTGATCGCCAATCCAAGCATCCACACCAATTTTTAATCCCTCTTCAGTGGTGATGGTTTTCTGTTCAGAGACGGAAATAGTGACTACTTCATAATCGCTAAACCAAGTCAGACGACTTGCGACGCCAAAGACCTCTAAAGGCGCAGTAACATCAGAGGTCAGTACGCCGTCGTAAACCAGAATGCCAATGCGTTTATCCGCCGCATGTGCCGTTTGAAGCATCCCAAAGAATAGGACTAAGGTCGCTATCAATAGTTGTAGTGCATTCTTTAATCCATTTTTACCCATTGTTTTTTCCTCGCTAACAGAGCATCAAGTTATTGAGATTCATTATATTTGGGCTGATTGGTGATTGAAGAGCCACTTTGTCTTTACTAAAGTGAATAAAGTTCACGAATGGAGTGCACGAGTTTTATGGATAAGATACGGTCCCTACGATTTTTTATTGCCACTTTAGAAGGTGGCAGTTTTGCTGCGGCCGCCAAAGCGTATGGCACAGACCCTTCTACGGTTAGTAAGGCCATCCATCGTCTTGAAAGCGACTTGGGAATACAGCTTTTTCAACGTTCTACGCGACAGATCCGTCTGACAGAAGCCGGTCGTCGATACGCAAATACCGCTAGGTTTGTACTGGACGAACTGACGGCGTGTGAGGATTCATTGAAAAGCCACAATGATGCGCTTTCAGGACTGCTTAAGATTAATGTGCCGGTCTCCTACGGTCGCCTTTACATTCGCCCTTTATTAAAAGAGTTTTGTCGCCGCTACCCCAGTATCACTATCGATATTCATTACGATGACGCCTACGTTGATATTATTGAACAAGGGATTGATGTGTCGATTAGATCTGGTGTCGTTCAGGACCGCCAGTTGATTGTGCGCCAGCTGAGTCCTATCGATTTTATTATTTGTGGCAGTCAGGATTACTTAGCGCGCCATGGTGTTCCGAGTGGCCCGGATGTATTCAATGACCATTCTTGGGTTCGTTTTCGTTTTAAACAAACGGGGAAACTGTTGCCTATTCGGATGCCAGAACCAGACGGTGCAAGTGAGTATAACCCCGAGAGAAATTTTATCGTAAACGACGGCGAATCCATGGCAGAGCTTTGCGCAGAAGGCTTAGGGTTAACTCAGATCCCTCATTTTATCGCGAGAGACTGGCTTAAATCGGGGCGTTTAGTGCCGATATTTCCGAGTATGCGCCAAGCAGGAAATGGCGTGTATCTTCTCTATGCCAACCGGGAATATGTGCCTGCTCGAGTGAGGGTGTTCATCGATTTTATCACCCAAACGATACAGGATATGGATGAAACGCCATTCCATACGTGGGCTGAAACGTTGCCGATTTACCAACCGAACCAAGGCGACTGAAAACTTCATGTGAGTCTTTGGTTAAAACACTCCAAGCCATATGGTGCTTTTATGGGTTTTTGTTAGGTTATTGGGCGTTATTATCGACAAGCGCAGTTTGCTCTTCGTCACTCATAAAGGAAAGACAATGCCAACTAAGATCTTAGTGCCAGTTTTGGCTCTACTTCTCAGCGCATGTGGCGGCGACGGGGAGTCGTCAGCACCTGTAGACAGCGGCTCTCAAAACACAGGTTCCACATCGTCACAAGGCACATTTGCTGAGCAGATGCTCGCAGCGGTCAACAGTGCTCGCTCTACTACACAACAGTGTGGCGCAACCACCATGCCACCTGTTGGGGCCCTGACTTGGAGCTACGATTTGGAAAGCGCCGCTTATCGACATTCAAGCGACATGGCGAACAGCGATTTCATGAGTCATACAGGCTCTGACGGCAGCAATATGTCAGATCGAGTCAACGCAACGGGCTATGCTTGGAGCGCTATTGGTGAGAATGTCGCCGTAGGGCAAAGCTCCATTAACGCCGTCGTCAATGCTTGGCTATCGAGCGAAGGTCACTGCCTCAATATCATGAGTGCGGATTTTGATCAGATGGGCGCGTCGCTTGTCGAAAATCACTCGGCAAGCTACGGGTATTACTGGACTCAGGTTTTTGCCAAACAGCGCTAATGCGATAAAGAAACCTGATAGATAAACTAAAACGCCAGCAGTCACCATCTGCTGGCGTTTTATTATTTACGTCTCTTTTAGCTTGTCAGGTTACGAAGTTTTGGATCATCCGTCAGGTATTCAACGAATTCGATCTCAAAACCTGCAGGGTCAACAAAATATACATTCTTGCGATATGGCTCATCAGCCCCAGGTTGGGCAATCGGATAACCGGCATCGGTCAGTCTTTTTATGATGGCATCGACGTTGTTGGTCACATAAGCAAAATGCGCTAGCCCTACTTGGTGGCCGCCCAACTCGCGGTTCTCTCCTTCACCGTGGTCACTCATGGCAATGTATTGATACTCGTCGCCAAAATGTAGCCAGTTTCTTGGCTTACCACTCCATTCGCCTTTCCCCTCATCACGCACGTACCAATGTGGAAATGCAGTTTGATAAAACTTCAGCATTTCAGGGATGTTTTTCACGACTAAATTAATATGTTCTAGTTGGATCATGATGTGCTCCTTTTTGTCATTTCCTAGCCAACGATGAACATGCTAAAACCTCAAGTTAAGTCGAGGTAAAGGGCTTTTTTAAAATTTTTTAGGGTTGATATCTTTGGATCTTGATACATGGAGAGATTCGGTGGGGTGGTACTTTGAATCTGCGAGTTGGGTTAGGTGCTTGCAACCCTCTTTCATCTTTTGTTCGTGCTAATCATTTTCGAGCGAGTTTGTGGTGAGTAGATTCCCAGTCTCACCTAGGTTCGCGGGAATGACGTGAAGAGAGCGCTAAACGAACAGTCATTCTGAAGGAGCCTAAGCGAGTATTCAGAATCTATTTGCAGCGCGTTTCGATGCTGGTGGTGTGAATTGAATTATCCGCGATTGTAGAACTTGCCACCTTGAGCTCGGAGTGCTGAGATCTTTAGAGTTTGATACAAGCGAAGGTTAGGTGGGGTTGGTGGTTTGAGGTTGAGAGGGGGATTATGTTCAGAACCCTCTAACCGTTGATGCGTCACGTATATATGTGTGAATTTTTTTCGTTCAAGCTTGGACGTGAAGAGAGCGCTAAACGAATAGCGTCATTCTGAAGGAGCCTAAGCGAGTATTCAGAATCTATTTGCAGCGCGTTGTGATGCTAGTGGAGTGAACTGAATTATCCGTGACTGTAGAACTTGCCACCTTGAGCTCGGAGTGCTGAGATCTTTAGAGTTTGATACAAGCGAAGGTTAGGTGGGGTTGGTGGTTTGAGGCTGAGAGGAGGAGCATGTACATGAATTCTCTAACCGTTGATGCTTCACGTTTATGTGTGTGAATTTCTTTCGTTCAAGCTTACTGTGAGTAGATTCCCAGTCTCACCTAGGTTCGCGGGAATGACGCGAAGAGAGCGCTACACGAACAGCGTCATTCTGAAGGAGCCTAAGCGAGTATTCAGAATCTATTTGCAGCGCGTTTTGATGCTGGTGGTGTGAATTGAATTATCCGTGACTGTAGAACTTGCCACCTTAAGCACGGAGTGCTGGGGGATGTACTTACACCCCTCCCCAAAAACCAAAAAAGCCAGCAGTTAATAGTTAATATCTGCTGGCAAAGTCTTTGGGCTTTTAGGTTTTTTGATTTTATTTCTTGTTACTCATCGCTGTCACGGTGCCCCGATTGGTTTTCCGGGGAAGAAAACACCGCACCGTGCGCTTTGTGCTCAAGAAATTGGAGATTAACCTTGCTTACGGATTAGGTAGTCAAACGCGCCTAAGCTTGCTTTTGCACCTTCACCCATCGCAATGATGATCTGTTTGTAAGGAACCGTCGTTGCGTCACCCGCTGCGAAGACACCTTCTAGGCTGGTTTCACCACGGCTACCAACTTCAATTTCGCCGCGCTCAGAAAGCGCTACTTCTGAATCTTTCAGCCATTCTGTGTTTGGTACTAGACCGATTTGGACAAAGATACCTGACAGTTCAATTTCTTTGATTTCATCTGTGTTGCGGTCTTTGTACTTCAAGCTTGTTACGCGAGTACCGTCACCCACAACTTCAGTAGTTTGCGCCATCGTGATGATGTCTACGTTTGGTAGTGAGTTCGCTTTGTCGATAAGCACTTGGTCTGCGCGAAGTACGTCTGCGAATTCAAGAACCGTTACGTGTTCTACGATACCAGCAAGGTCGATAGCTGCTTCGATGCCTGAGTTACCACCACCGATAACCGCAGTTTTCTTACCTTTGAACAGTGGACCGTCACAGTGAGGGCAGTACGCGACACCTTTGTTGCGGTACTCTTGCTCGCCCGGAACGTTCATTTCACGCCAGCGTGCACCAGGGCTTAGGATGACACTCTTACTTTTCAGCGTTGCGCCGCTTTCAAGTTGGATATGAATCAAGCCATCTTCTGTGTGTGCTGCACCCATTAGCTTCTCTGCTTGTTGCTCAGTCACGACGTCTACGTCGTATTCTTTTAGGTGTTCGGCTAGGTCAGTTGCCAGTTTTGGACCTTCAGTACGTTTTACCGAGATAAAGTTCTCGATTGCCATGGTGTCCATCACCTGACCACCGAAGCGTTTAGCGACAACGCCAGTGCGAATACCTTTACGCGCTGCGTATAGTGCTGCTGCACTACCACCAGGGCCACCGCCGACAACTAGCACGTCGTATGGGTCTTTTTCGCTCAGTGCTTTGGCTGCTTTCTCGCTCGCGCCGTCATCAACTTTGTTTAGGATTTCAGTTAGAGACATACGGCCTTGACCGAATAGCTCTCCGTTCACGAATACGCTTGGTACGGCCATGATTTCGCGTTGTTTCACTTCATCTTGGAAGAGTGCACCGTCGATCATGGTTGCTTTCACTTTCGGGTTGATCGCCGCCATCATGTTGAACGCTTGAACAACGTCTGGACAGTTTTGGCACGACAGTGAAATGAACACTTCAACATCCAATTCTTTATCTAGCGCTGCGATTTGTTCAATCACTTCCGCCTCTAGTTTGATTGGGTGACCACCAGAGTGCAGCAATGCCAATACCAGAGAGGTAAATTCGTGACCCATTGGTAGGCCAGCAAAGCGAAGTGCTGTGCCTTTTACTGGGTTGGTCACCGTCATCACTGGTTTACGTGCGCTTGCGTTGTCGTCACGTTCAACGGTGATAAAGTCGCTCATCTCTGCGATTTGGTTCGCCAGAGACAGAATGTCATTCGATGCTTTGCTTTCATCTAGACTAACCACTAGACGAACGTCTTCTTTTACATTAGCCAGATATTGTTTGAGTTGTTGTTGGATCGCTTGGTCTAACATAGTTGTTGTTACCTTAAATAAACAAAAGAGTGGTTACTCTGGATAAAATCAGTAGGGAGAGAGCAAACCAGGCAGAAGGTCGTCAAGGTATCTAACCTGGAATGCTCTCTAAGTTAAGCGTCAATTAGCATGTCAAATTGAGCTTAAATTCAGTGGCTTAGATTTTGCCTACTAGGTCTAGAGAAGGAGCTAGCGTCTCTTCGCCTTCTTTCCATTTTGCTGGGCAAACTTCGCCTGGGTGTGCTGCTACGTACTGAGCTGCTTTCACTTTGCGTAGTAGGTCTTCTGCGTCACGACCGATACCTTCAGCAGTGATTTCCATTGCTTGGATAGTACCTTCTGGGTCGATTAGGAACGTTGCACGGTCTGCAAGACCTTGACCTTCACGCATCACACCGAAGTTGTTTGTGATGTTGCCTGTTTGGTCGCCAAGCATGTAGTACTGGATCTTGCCGATTGTTTCTGAGCTATCGTGCCAAGCTTTGTGAGTGAAGTGTGTGTCTGTTGATACTGAGTACACTTCAACGCCGCGTTTTTGTAGCTCTTCGTAGTGGTCTGCTAGGTCACCTAGTTCTGTCGGACATACGAATGTGAAGTCTGCTGGGTAGAAGAAGAATACAGCCCATTTGCCTAGAACATCTTGTTCTGTTACTTCAACGAATTCGCCGTTTTTGTATGCTGTAGCTGCAAATGGTTTGATCTTTGTATTAATCATTTTTACTTTCCTCAGAATGTTTTAGGGTGAGCAGTTCTTGCTTTCGGAAAGTATATTCGCATTGGAACGTGTTTAAGGAAAATCGCTTGTAACTATCCTATTGATAGTCATTTCCTATCTTTCTTAATAGGGAAAACCGATGTAAGTGAGTTTGCTTTGATAGGCTTTATTGAAGATGAAGGCCGAGTGGTAATAGAGAATACCGATGATGACCTTTAAGAGATCGTCTGGCTAAGATCGAAAGAACCTGCATTTCGGCAGGCTCTTTCTAATAAGAAGTGGAGAAGCTGATGCTTTTATTTTTTAGTTCAGATTGTCGAGCACCTTGCCGCACAACTTCTTCAGCATGATCATTTCATCCAGCTCTAACGTGATTTTACACATCATGGCGTTTGGCACTGACTTGGCTTGCTCTTTGAGGTCACGACCTTGCTCTGTAAGGTTGAGTACGCGTACGCGCTCATCGGTGTCACTGCGACCACGTTCTACATAGCCTTTTGTTTCTAATCGTTTAAGCAGCGGTGTGAGCGTGCCTGAATCCAAATGCAGTTGCGAGCCCAGTTCTTTAACACTGGCACCGTCTTTCTCCCACAACACCATCATCACTAAGTATTGCGAATAAGTCAGATCAAGCTCGTCCAGCAACGGGCGGTAAGCTCGGATCACCGCATTTGCTGCACTATAGAGCGGGAAGCAAACTTGGTTTTCGAGTAAGAGTTTATCGTCGTTGGTCATGGTGTTGTCGGTGTAACACTGGCTCATTGGCGTTGCCTACCTGCTCACAGAGAAAGAGAGTAACAAAATAAATTGTGCACAATATAGTTGCAAACGATCTTTACTTCGATATAAGATTGCAGGCAATTAAATTGTGCGCAACCTAAATTAAGAAGGACAATCGCATGACTACTCTATACAAAACTCAAGCTACTGCTTTGGCTGGTCGTAATGGTCAAGTAAAAACAGATGACGGTCTTCTCGATCTAGAGCTGTCATACCCGAAGGAAATGGGCGGCACAGGTGCAGCAACTAACCCTGAGCAGCTTTTCGCAGCGGGCTATTCAGCATGTTTTTCTAACGCGATTCTGCACGTAGCACGTGAAGGTAAAGTAAACCTGAAAAGTGCACCCGTAACAGCGCAAGTGGGCATTGGTCCGAACGATAACGGCGGCTTTGCACTAACAGTGAGCTTAGCGGTAGAGCTAGATATGCCACAAGAACAAGCATTAGAGCTAACGCGCATTGCACACCAAGTTTGCCCATACTCAAACGCCGTTCGTGGCAATATTGATGTTGCTGTTACAGTAAACGGCGAAGCGATCTAATCGATTTAGACATTATTTCTAATAGAAGGAAAGCCTGCGAACGTGCAGGCTTTTTTCGATTATTTGATGGCAGTGCAGAAGCTGACGTCTGCATGGTGCGTTTGTGGATCGTAGCTATGATAAAGTTCGAAGCAAGGTCGACAGTCGTTTTCAATACCAGATTCAACCACTTTGCTCATCAAATCATCCCATGCTTTAGGGTATTGGCTGAATTCGGTAATTTGCTGGCGCATCACCGCATATTGACCGCCGGGGAAGTCTTGCAGCTCAATGCCTTTTGGTACTTCGGTATCTTCTGGCACCATTAGACAGATGTCAGTACGACACTTCTCGTCTGGCGTGATTTCTGGGTTATCGTGATAAATGAAGATACAGGTATTGCCCGCCAAACCTTTCATTCCTGCCCATTGATACAAGCGACCTGATGGCTCTTCATAGCCTTTGCCGTAAGGGCCGTTTACGCGAATGTAAGCCAGTTTTGCTTTATCAAAGTTTTGCGTTTCCATATTGTTGCTCCATGTTGTGAGTTCAGAGTCAGTATATGAATCGCTTAGGGCTCGTTCGTTTCCATTCTTGCGCAGTGCGTGTCCAATCTTGCTGTTTCGCGCTAGTTCAGAAAATTGCTGGTAGTTTTTACAGTCGCGAAAGGCGGTTGGTGTTACGCCATAATTCTGCTTAAACGCTTTAGCTAGGCTTTGCGAACTAGAAAAACCGTACTCTAACGCGATGTTCAGCACTGGTTGCTTTGATTTGAAAAGATCGTCTGCTGCCGCCTCTAGCCGTAAACGTCGAATGAAGTCGGCCAATGTTTCGCCTTGTACCGCCTTGAAGGTACGGTGAAAGTGATAGGGAGAGAGGTTGGCTAGCGCTGCCACTTCGAGCAAATTGAGAGGAGCGTTAAAGTGCTGTTCCAGATAGCGAATAACAGGAACGAGTCGTTGGTGATAATCGACACGCATGAGAGGGGCCACCCTTATTTGATTTGCTCAAAGCGTACCGCAATGAAGCAAGGATTCAAGGCTAGTATCGAATAAATGCGTCGTAGTCATTTATTTCTGATTGTGATGCATTCTGTTGCGGGTAGGAGATGGTTCTTAAGATGGCTTCTCAATGGTAATTGAAATCCGTTCAGAGCGCTTAATATCCCGTCAGCTCCATATAACCAGTCCCAGAATGAGAGCCCTCAATACGCACTGGGCCTTCCCAATAAGGCACAGAAAGCGGCATTTTCGCGTTCGGGTTGAGAGCAGAAACGGTAAGCTCAATTTGCTGATTTGGAATCGACACTTGCCACTGGATTGGATACTTTCGCCCTTGGATTTCTGTTTGCTTGGTTGCCTCTAACTGAATGTCTTTTTGTGAGATAGCGATGCCAGAGCCATCTTGCTGCATCAGTCTTGCGTTGGAGTAACTGGCTGCTCCGGTTTTGGAATCCCGCAACTGGAACACCACCAAGCTGGTCTCGTCACTCAATCTTAGGGCAAACCAGTCCCAGCCTTGTTGTGAGTCGAGTAAGAATTGCGAGCTCCACTCTCGGTCTATCCAACCTTTGCCGGATACTTGATGGTTTTTGCCGTCGATCGTGACTTCACCGGAGACTTCAATAAACGGTTGGCTGTAGTAATACGAAGCCACCTGACCATCGGCGCTTTTGGTGCTGTACCCTTGCTCGCCTTGCTTTTGATAAGGCACGTGGCTGGTAAGCGTCAGCGAATAGCCAAACTGTTCGGAGTTCGCCTTCAATGTGGCAGGGAAGAGGTCGGTGGTTGAAGAGGTCCACTGCCAATCATCGAGGTAAACGCGAAATGGTGAGGTGTCGACGCCAGCGAGAGAGGCTTGAGCGCGTGACCATTTTTCATCGGCGTAGTGTTTGTCGGTTGTCGTGACTGCGCTGTGCGCCATGTAGATTTGCTGAGTTTGCCATTCGGTTTTCTTCACGTCATCTTCGCCCGTTGGTGGCGCAGCAGCAAAGCGAAATTGTGTCCATTGAACGCCAAGTGGGTTGCCGTCTTCATCAATTAAGTTAGCGGTTAAGTACCACCATTCATGACGAAAATTCGGGTGCGCTTGATGATCGGTAGGAAAGGTGAGTTCAACCCCTTTTTCTACGGGTGTGAATAGGTTGCTCTCGCTTTGTGTTTCTCCACTGCCCAGCAACGTACCCATATTTTGCGTGCCCATATTTTTTTGTTGGGCATCTTCACAACCGAACAGGAACAGACTGCTTATGAGTAGAGTAAGTTTGCTTGCTAATCGAACCATCACAACACCTCGCTTTGCAAACTGGACACGACAGGCTTACTGACCAATCGCCACAGCGGAATCAAGGTTGCGATCACCGCTACCAAGATGGTGATCGCCGCGATGCTGAGGGCATCACTCCAATTCCACAGATAATTTAAGCTCCAACCAAAAGCGCGTAAGGTGACGATGTCTGTTAGTACATAACCCACCATAGCGCCGAGAGGCAGGGCGATAACCAGAGTAAAACTGACCAAAGCGACGATCTGTCCGACTACCATGGTCATTAATTTTCGACGGCTGACGCCAAGGGCATACAGCCTTGCAATGGCGGCTTTGCGCGCGTCGAGCAACATGAAGCACGCACTGAACAAACCAATAACCGCGACCATCAAAGTCACGCCGTTGAGTGCGCGCGTAATGGCGAAGGTCTGCGAGAATATATCCAACGCGATGGATTTGATTTGCGCCTGATCGTAGAGCTGACTTGGATGCAGATTCAGTTGCTCGCGCAGTTGGTCGTAGACGATTTGTGGGTCCCCCGAGACTTTTATGCCAAGGCTTGTTGGCAGGTCGGTAAATCCGCTCTCTTTCCATAACTTTGGTGCTAATAACACTTCACCATTGGGTGAGCCGTAATCGTGGAATATCGCACCCACAAGCAGGTTCTTATTTGGAATGGCATCAAGCTTAAGTTCGCTACCCAGTGATAAACCCAGTTTGACCGCAGTAGGTTCACTGATGGCGACCAGTTCACCTCGGTAAAAGCGTTGCCAGAAGTTCTCCAAGTGCGATTTGAACACCATGGTTTGTTCTAAGGTGTCTTTGTCTTTTGTGCCAAGCAAAATCGGTAACCCTTGCAGGTTATCGTCGACGTAGTATTGCTTGTAGACGGTCTCAACCTTGTCGAACTGTCCTAATGCGCGCTCTACATCTGCGATTTCTCCTTGCGCAGGGCTGACGTAAATATCGGCGTGTAGCCTTTGTTCTAACCACTGTTTTAAGGTGGACTCAAAGCTACCAACTAAGGTATTCATCCCCATATTGGCTGTAACGGCGAGTAGCAGTGCCATCATAGCGAGAGAAAGCGGAGAAATCAGCTCACGCAGCTCTGCAAACAGATACTGCATCAAACCGGAAGTGGTGCGCTTTTCACACCAATTGGCTAATACGCTGAGTGTTTTGGGTAGATACAAAGGAATCGACACCACAAGCACGCCAAGCCACGCCATGGTAAATCGGTGATGCTCACTCAGCCATAACCCTGCGAGTGCGAGAGCCGTCAACGCAATACCTATCACGAACAATTGGTTTTCGTTAGAAGCTTCAGGTGCTTGATAAAATCCGCCATGAGAAGAGAGCGGTTGGCGCACTCGTTGTTTAAAGTGCTGCCAACACGCCAACAGGGTTGCGGCTAGCGTGAGCAGCAGGGCTTGCACCCACCATTGCCACTGCCAAGTGCCGGGCAGTAGTGTCGCGCCGTAAAGTTGTTCTAAAGTCAGTGCTACGGTCGGATGTAGCCAATGGCTAAGCTGCATGCCCAACACAAAACCGAGGGAAGCGCCGATGGTAACGAGGATAGTGAGTTCAACTAACAGCGCAGAGAACACAATGCTCGGCGCAACACCTGCTTGTTGAATTTGGACTAACAGCCGATTGCGTTTAAGCAAGCTGTACTTAACGCCGTTGTAAGCAATGAAAAGCCCGACTAAAAAGGCGAGTAAGCTCATTGCCGTGAGATTGAGGTGAAAGCTGTCGGTCAGCGAGCCAAGGTCTGTACTTTGGTTATTGGAAATCCATTGCCCTTGCTCACCAATGATGCTTTGCCAATTTGCTTGCGTGTCTTTATTCCCTTTATCACCCGAATGGAAAACTGCAATATAACTGAGCTGTCCTTGTTTATTGAGCAGTTGCTGAGCAAAGCCAATGTCCATCAACATTCGGCTGCCCAATTGCCAATCATCGGGTAATACCACCACTTGGGTTGGAATGTCGTCTAAAGTTAGGGTTTCTACCTCTCCTAAGTTTTGATGTTGAGATTGGCTCATCATCACGATCGGCTTGCCAGCCAAAAGCTCTGGTAAAGGTAAAGCACTGTTGAACAAAGACACGTTTTGTTGGTTTTCTGATGACTTTCCGTTTGCAGAATACCGAGAACGTGAAGAGATGGCGGCAATCAACTCGCTACCTTGTACTGACCAGCGACGCCCTTGTTCGTCTCTCACTCTCCCTTCGATTATAGGTAGCGCTGCACTGAGTCCGTTTTGTCTAAGGGTGAAGTAGAGCGATTCGGGCAGATAGTTTTGCCCTGCTGGTGGAATAATTAAGTTCTGAGCTTGTGCGCTAAGCTGCTCGGTAGACTCCGCATAACTGCGCTTGGCATTGAGGTTGATGGCTTGCACCGCAACAAACAAGGTCACAGCCAGTACGATACCGATCAGAATCGCAGCGGCTTGCAGCGGCGATTGTCGATAATGTGCCGCAAACAGATTCAGGGCGAGTCGAGTATGCGTGAATCTGGTGTTTGGTTGCTTAGCTTGCTTCATGATGTTGCTCATTTACATCGCGCTGATTTTGCGTCAGTCCGCTTTGCAAACGACCATCCTTCAAACGCCCATCTTTTAAACGTAATTGGGTTTGCATGAACTCGGCACACTCAGGGCTGTGGGTCACCAAGAGCACAGCGGTATTGCCTTGGGTGGTGATTTCACTGAGTAGTTTCATCACTTCTAAGCCCGCTTTTTGGTCAAGGTTGCCTGTGGGTTCATCGGCAAGCAGGAGTTTGGGTTTGTGGGCAAGTGCACGGGCAATCGCGACGCGTTGTTGTTGACCGCCTGAAAGAGCAGAAACATGCCTGTCGAGAAGCTGGCTGATGCCTAACGTTTCGACCAGATAATCGCACCAGTCATTCCATTTCTGTTGATTCAAATTGAGAGGAAAGGCGATGTTTTTCTTTACGTTAAGAGGTGTTAAGAGGTTGAATTGCTGGAAGATAACGCCGAGCTTTTGATGGCGGAAGCGGCTCCATTGTGGGTCTTTCCAAGCCGCTGCGTTGTCGCCGTCTAGCCACAACTCACCACCGGAAAGTGGTTCAAAGCCAGCGATGATATTGAGTAAAGTACTTTTGCCGCTACCACTTGCCCCCGTCAGTGCGACACTCGCTCCTGAATTCAGGGTGAAATCGACGCCTTCCAACACGCGATGTGTCTCTTTACCATCGACAAAGCTTTTACTCGCATGTTTAAGTGTGACAAGTGGGCTTTCCATTTCCTCTCCCTGTATTCAAAAGGTGTCGTTTCTTTTGGCAATGGTTATTACAGTAAGTTCTATAGAAACTTTAGCCAACAATCAGATAAAAACAGCGATTTACATCGATTTCTTAATAACTTGTACTGAATAGAGGAGGGAATAGATTAATCGAGAAAGGGATATAACAAGCATTAAAAAAGCCCGAGTCAAACTCGAGCTTTCAAAGAAATTCAGCTTGGTCAGCTTATACGTAGTACGCTTCAACTTCGCCTTTAAGTTTGATCAGCATTGGGTTACCAAAACGGTCTTTTGCTTTAGGAGAAGCAATTTTCACCCAACCTTCGCTCACGCAGTATTCTTCTACGTCTGTGCGCTCTTTGCCGTTAAAACGGATACCGATTTGGTGATCGAAACATTCTTTGATGAAGAATGGGCTACGTGGGTTACCTGCTAGGCGATCTGGTAGAGCTGGTTTAGCTGTATCTGTCATGTTTGTGACCTAAATTCCGTAAAAAGTGCGCCATTGTAGTCAGTGCACAGTGAGTGTTCAAGATATGTTGAGAGACTTAATACTAAAGCCTTTTGAAATAATGCAAAGTTTCCCGCTTTCAAAGTGTGGAATAAAAACACGGTCTCGTTGCTCAACGGTGTTTTGCTCTCGAAACTTCTCCTGCCACCCCTTATTTGGTTTTGAATCATGACTATACTCATTACTGGCAGTTCTAACCTTATTCATACAACTTAATGTCTCAGAGCATGCCACTAGTCGAGAAACGATTAACAAGGAAGGGTGAATGGAGACTGTTGAACAGGTTAATAAACGTCATTTATCGGATAGATATACTACCTCTAGCACTTCTATTTTTCTTTGTATTCTAATCGTAGTAGCTGTAATCGCTCGGTTTTTTGTTGCGTTTAATTACGAAGTAAATTGGGACGAGTTTTATTACCTATCTTTTGTGCATCGGTTTATTAACGGCGAGGTGATTAATAGTTTCCAAACCTTTCACATTCACTTCTTTACTTGGCTGAGTGGTGTATCAGATAACGATGTTGACCAGATCATTGTGGCGAGAGTCGTTATGGTGTTCTTTCAATTACTCACGGGATTTTATCTATACAAGTTATGTCGATTGTACAGCAGCAAATCGGCGGCACTTTTTGCGGTGCTTGCCTATTTTTCTTTTGTTTATAATGTTCGTATGGGGGCCAGTTTTCGTACTGATCCTATCGCGACATGTATGATCATGGCGGCGCTGTATTATGTGTTTAGTACAACATTTTCTTGGCGTGTATCCATTCTTGCTGGTGTCCTTACGGCTGTCGCCTTGCTCGTCACTTTAAAGACCGCTCTGTATATCCCGACTTTTATAGGCATAGTTTTAACCTCGCTTTATTGGTCGCGAAATCGTAAGCGTTATTTTAGGCAAGTTCTCATGTATGGAGTCGCAATACTGGTTGCCTTTGCGATGCTATACAGTTGGCATTACTTCTCTATACATGGAGCGAGTTCGGTTGGTGATGCAGGAACGATGTTCGGTGCTGCGGATAAGACACTAAACCAGCGCGAGCTTTTTCCTCGATTGTTTTACTTTGTTCATTCAGTTTCGACGAACTCATGGTATTGGTTAGCTCTTTTCATTGGTATTGGTACTGCTGTTTATGCGTGTTTTTCGCAAAAGCTATTAAGCCGTGAGTCATCGATTAAGTTTTTGTGCCTAAGTTTATTACTCTTCACTTTGCTCTTTTATCGCAACGCTTTCCCATACTATTACGCTTTTATGCTTGCTCCAGTGAGTGCTTTGTTTGCTGTGGCTTGGGTTGGTATCCAGAATTTCACTAACGCAAGAGTTGCACAATTTTTTAATTTTATTGTTCCCTGCTTGTTTGCGGTATCCATTGTGGTGAATGGTTTTGTTTTACCGATAAAAAGCAACTTGGCCTACCAGCGTCAGTTTCTTGATGAAGTACATAAAATCTTTCCTCAGCCTGTTGCTTATATTGATCGATGCTCCATGGTTCCGACTTTTTCAAAACAAGGTTTTTTCATGAGTACGTGGGGTTACGAAGATTATATTGCGAGAAACATCCCCGTTATTCGCAATGCTATAGAGCAAGACAATCCGGCTTTTGTACTGGTTAATTCGCACTATTTAGATGTGTTTGGCCCTGAAAAAACCGATAAAGGGCTATTAAGGCTAGATATTCAAGCGTTAAGGCAGAACTACATTCATCATTGGTCGCACCTGTATGTTGCAGGAAAGACGTTTGAATTGACGCCCAACTCTCTTAATCGGGAAGTTATGGTCAACATCGAGGGCCTATATACGCTTGAAGCTAGCAATAGTCTTATGATTAATGGCAAGGTTTGGTTGGCAGGTCAAGCTCGATACTTGGCGCGGGGTGTCTATGAATTAGCGTCGAAAGAGCCAGGTAAAGTCGTTCTGCGTTGGGGAGATAACCTGTACCGACCTCGCAATCTTGAAGAGAAACAGAGGTTATTTACCGGCTTCTAATACGCACAGTAATGTTGATTCAGAACATGAGGAGCAAGCATGAAGTTAATTGTTCAAATTCCGTGCTTTAACGAAGCGGACAATATTGCTGATGTTATTCGCTCAATACCAAAGCGCGTTGATGGTATCGCTAAGATAGAGATTCTAATCATCGATGATGGTTCTACGGATGGTACTTCAGAAGTCGCACGCAAGTGTGGTGTTGAGCACATTATTACTAACCAGGGCAATAAGGGGCTTGCTTACTCATTTCGAAGAGGGATTGAGGAGTGCCTTCGTCTTCATGCTGATATCATTGTGAACACCGATGGCGATAATCAATATAATGGGGCCGATATTCCGCACTTGGTTAAGCCTATTATCGAGCACAAAGCAGAAATTGTTGTTGGTGACCGAGGAGGGTATAGCAATACACATTTCTCTGTATTTAAACGATGTTTACAAGTGTCGGGGAGCTTTATTATTGCCAAAGCGACGGGATTGGATGTTAAAGATGCTGTGAGTGGTTTTCGCGCAATATCGAGAAGTGCGGCACAACAACTTAATATCGTATCGGATTTTAGCTACACAATAGAAATGTTGATTCAAGCAAGTGCAAAAAGGATTGGTGTGGTTTCGGTGCCAATCCGAACTAATGAAAAAACGCGAGAGTCCCGTCTGTTTAAGAGCATTCCGCAGTTTCTAAAAATGTCGCTCTCTACTTTGGTCAGGGTTTATACCATGTACCGACCTCTGCAAGTGTTTTTGTTTATTGGCTCTGTGGCGATGATTTGCGGTGTGATTCCCATTATGCGATTCCTGTATTTCTTTTTAAATGGAGCGGGAGATGGTCATATTCAGTCATTGGTCTTGGGATCAACGCTACTTATCTTGGGTTTCATCACTTTGTTGATGGGGTTGGTGGCCGATCTAATAGGGTTCAATCGAAAGCTGACCGAAAAAGTATTGCACCGAATTGAGGTACTGGAAGAAAAGCTGGAGCATCAGGAAAAGTCGCCCACTTATCAGTTTGAAGCCAAGCGAAAACGATCTGGAGAGTAATAGCGAGTTACCTCGATACTTTAAAGAAGTGAGTTATTTGATACGGCTTGCTTAGGCCTAAATAGACTCGAGATAGCGAAGAACAACATATCTCCTAGAACCGTGACGATTCTGGAAATAAGGACGGCAACTAAGAGTGTATCTTCAATACTCGGCGAATCTAGGAGTGTGATTAACACAGCCTCTCGGACACCCAACCCCGCAGGAGAGCCTGGGGTGGCAAACCCTATTAACCATGCGATGATGAAGTAACAAGATGTTTGTAAAAATGTCTCTAAAGTTGGAGTTAGACTGTCGTTTAGCGTAAAAAATATGAGTGAGAAAATACCGCCCGATACCAAAAAAAAGCAGAGATACAGCCCACAAGCTTTTAGGTAATTGCGACTGGCTATCAAGCTTAATATTGATCCGGTGATCACGATAAGTCCAGCGAATAAAGTCATCTCGTACCCCATTAAATTAGGGAAGTACTCATTCAGCAGAAAGACGCCAAACGAACCAGCCGCAATGCCCATCAACCCTATTTCCCATAAGGTCGATTTCAGTAATACATTATTTTTAATTCCGTGTTGCACGCCAATTACTTGTCGGCTAGCGAATTGGAAAATGTTTCCAGGTAAGTACTTAGCAATTTGAGACCCGCCAAACATCCAAATGGCAGTTGATGCAGACAGAGTATATTCACTGTTCGCGACTAAAAGTCGCCACGCCATAGAAAGAATATAATTGCCCAAAGCGTAGAGACCTATACAAAAAACAAATGCCAGATAGGAGTAAGAGGGAATATCCTGAATATTTAGTTGCTGCGAGTATGTAGAGAGCTTGATTAATACAAAGGCGATGGAAAAAATAGTAATGGTTCGCCCAACCCAGCGTAATATGAATTTACTCTTATTATGTTTCATGATTCACACGCTGGCATAAAACCATGGTCCAAGGAATGGGAGAGCGTACTTCGAGAATCTCAAAGTGTTGATTGAGCAAAGTCAGAAAGGCATTCTTGGACCAGTGTTGGATATGTCCGGGAGTATTGCCCCAACTGTTTAAATATTTACCTCTTGCCATGTTTAACGCACACCACAACGGCTCTCTTGGCACACTAAAAATGTAATAGTCAGTATCGAGCTCTTGCAATGTTGCTAGTGCTTGCTCGGGATGCTCCAGGTGTTCCAAGACCTCACAACAAACAACAAGGTCAGCAGAATCAGTCTTTCTAGCAACGTCATACACACTTTTTTGTTCAAACAAAATGTCTTCCAAGTTGTGTGCTTGGGCATTGTCTCTTGCTAGTTGAATCACTTGTTGGGAGAAGTCACTCCCTTTCACACGGATCCCTTGTTGATGCCATTTAAGTGCCCAGACTCCTTCTCCGCAGCCGATCTCGTGTATCGACTTTGGTGTGACCATATCGACCAGTTGCGATAAATGATGATCGAAATTGCTCATCATTTTTCTGGCGATGGGGTTCTGAGTATTGTATTTGTCGTAATAGTTTCCGACAGGGATCCCCTGCTCTTCGATACCTTTAGATATTTTCATGGCGTACTCAAATAAATTATCTCAAATGGCCAGGAAGTTCTTCTATTGATGAACTATGTTCTTCAGCCAACCATCTGACTTACAAAGCGTTACGCTTCCCTCTAGTAGAGTGTAGGATAATTTATTGCTTTGTTTGCCTCGTTAGAAAAATTCTACAACCCCTTTAAATACTGCGCGTTGGCTGTTGGTTGAATCATGGCATTCAGCGTTTGGACGGTTTGTTCGCTGTGTTCTTCAAGTAGAGCTAAGAACGCGTCAATTAACTCAGGTTTGCTTGCTGAGACTGTCGTTTCGGTCTGGATATCACGCAGATCGATCAACACATCGGTAAACAATTGCGGCAGATCGTGCAGCACTTGCAGGTTTAAGACGTTGTGCTCGCTGTAGATTGAATTGTGGCTGCCTTTCTGTTTTTGCACCACGTAAGGATTGTCTTTTAAGTTGATGATAGACGTACGTTTATCACAGCGTTTCAAACAACCTTTGTTGACCTTAATCTTGCGGCATCCTTCGGTTTGTTGGAACAAACATTGGCGGCTCGTGAGTAGGGTATTTGGATGATAAATGCTGTAGAAGCAGCGCATGTTTTGCGGGCGCTTTATATGGCGCATCTGCTTCATATTCAGCTCGTTAGAAATAAACGCGCCACTTGCCGCGAACTCGTCTTGAAGGCATTTAAACGCGTATGAGTTCACCGTGTTCATTTGTGGGCCTGCCACCCAGCCTAAGCCGAGCTCTTTTGCGATCATGCCGACGCCTGAGTTGTTGGTGATCAACAACTCAGGTTGGATGGTTTCCAAAAATACGCGCGCGGCTTGGTAGTCTTCGTCAATCAAAATGGCAGGAAACCAAGGTTTGAGCATTGGGTTGGCTTGGAACAACTCCATCATCGCGCTCAGTTCACCAGACAACCCCATTGGCAATTGATAGTAAACATCAATGTCTTGGTATTCGCACAGCATGGCTTCTTGTGCTGACGAGATCAGAACCGATAGTTTTGGCGCACCTTGGCGAGGTTCTGGTTGAGGTAACGCTGGCAGAGTTGGCACATCAATCGACCCTTTCAAGCTGCTGCCTGATACTTGTGTCGAAGCGACATCGAACGACTTGGTTTGCTCTGCCACTTTCTCAATGATCGCGGTTTTGTCGTCGTAGAGTTTCTTTTTCACCGCTTGCACATCATCAGCAGACTGGCATTGATAAACCTTCGAAAAATGCTTTACAGCGTGGTCGCGCGGGTTGTCGATGTACATCGCCTTGCCGAAATCACCTTGCAAAAATGCGTTGGAGAAATCACGGTTGAACACCGTGTATAACTCGGTGGTGTCTTCAGAGAGTTCCAAACCCTCGCACAAGCGATCGATTTGCTGACGCCAATTATCGACCACGGTATAGACGTAGTGCGATTTCTTGATTCGTCCTTCCACTTTTAATGAATACACGCCAGCATCGGCAAGCGCTTTCAAGTCCCCAAAGGCGGAGTTGTCTTTCATATTGAGTGGGTAGTTGTTGCCCGTTTTGGTCGTTTCGTACTGTTCGCGACAAGGTTGACTGCAGCGTCCACGGTTACCTGATGTACCATTGCGAGCGGAACTGATATAGCAAATTCCGGAGAATCCGATGCAGTATGAGCCGTGGACAAACACTTCCATCATTACGTTGTGCTCGCGACCAAATTGCGCCAGATGTTTTATTTCATCGATGTTAAGTTCGCGAGATAAGTTTACTCGGCTTGCGGTGAGCTGGTTGAGAAAGAGGATCTGGCCTTCGTTATGCGTATTTAGTTGCGTTGAAGCGTGCACATCCACATCGGGAAAGTGATGTTTGAGAATGTAGGCCAGACCGAGATCTTGCACGATCACGCCATCGATTTTGGTGGTGTTCAGTTGGCTGAGTAAGCGAACAATCGCCGGAATTTCACTTTCTAAAATCAGCACATTCAACGTTAGGAAAATCTTACAGCTGTGCTGGTGGGCTAACGTTAACACGCCATTTAAGTTATCCAAGGTGAGGTTGGTCGCTCGGTTACGAGCATTAAAGCGGTCGAGCCCACAGTAAATTGCATCGGCGCCAGCGGCAATGGCGGCTTTGATGGAATCTAAATCACCACCGGGTGCTAATAACTCAAATTGATCGCGTGTCACTACTTTTCTCTTTCTTACTAAAATAGGCGGCAAATGTTACGTATTTCACGCTTTTGATGCTCAGCTAGTTAACGCTTTATTAATCTGAATCAATTAATCCGTGTTACACGGTCGACTCTTGAGTAGGTAGAGTGCAATTCGCGATAGCGGAATCTGACTTCTATAGTTTTCCTACACTTGGTTTTTCTATATCTAGTTTTCGACTCAGAGAGAGGAAGGGACGACAAATGAAAAAAGTAATCATCGGGTTGGTCGTGGCGTTGACGTCATTGAGTGCGTTAGCTGGTGAGGGTGTGGTAACCGTTGCGAGCACGCATTCAGCAAAAGATACGGCGGATAAATTTGTCGCTATCGCGCAAGAAAAAGGGTTGAACGTCTTTGCGCGCATTAACCATCAAGAGAATGCCACGAAAGTCGATATGACGTTGCGACCAACCGAAGTTATCGTGTTTGGAAACCCTAAAGTGGGCACACCACTGATGATCTGTGCGCAGGAAGTGGCGCTCGATTTACCCCAAAAAGTGTTGGTGTATGAAGATGCAGAAGGCAAAACGTGGTTAGCTTACAACGATCCGATGTATTTAAAACAGCGCCATCATATTGAAGGCTGCGACGAGGTATTGAATAAAATCAGCGGCGTGCTGGGCAATTTAACCAACGCGGCGGCGAAGTAGGGCTGGTTATTGGCTTCGCTTTTTTTACCCCAAAAACGAAAAAGCCAACCTCACAAGGAGGTTGGCAAATCTTACCTAGATTGGGGGAGGTAAGATCAGGAGGTGGCGAGTACGCTGTGCACTTCTGACTTAATTGAGTCAGACTGCGTACCGAAAATCGCCTGTAAACTGTCGCCAATCACTAACACATCTCGCGCGCCGAGCGCTTTTAGCTTAGCAACATCAACGTTGGCAATGTCTTTTACCGAGACACGCAGACGGGTGATACACGCATCGACTGACTTAATATTGGCTTTGCCGCCCAATGCAGCGACTACATCCACCGCAATTTCATCAGGTTGTCCGGCAATCTTCACTTCTGCAATCTCGGTTTCACGGCCCGGCGTTTTCAGATCCAACTTCACAATTAGGAAGCGGAACAAGCCGTAGTACAGCGTCGCCCAGATTGGACCGATGATGATGAACATCCACGCGTTGGTCGACATTGGGTAGTAAAGGAAGAACTGAATCGCACCGTGCGCAAAGTCCGTACTGTGTTTGATTTCCAAAAATGCGGTGATCGCAAACGCAATACCGGTGAGGAAAATATGGATTACGTACAGCACTGGCGCGACGAATAGGAAAGTAAATTCGATTGGCTCAGTGATACCAGTTAACCACGAGGTCAACGCCGCAGACATCATCAAACCGCCGACGATTTTCTTGCGCTCTGGAGACGCGCAGTGGTAAATCGCCAGTGCCGCTGCGGGTAGCGCCCACATGGAGTACATAAAGCCACCAGACAGATATCCTGCGGTTTTATCGCCCGCGAAGAAGCGAGTGAGCTCACCGGTAAACTCTTTGCCGGTTTCTGGGTCTACATAGCTGCCAACTTCAAAGAAGAACGGCGCATTCCAGATGTGGTGCAAACCAACCGGGAGTAAAGAACGTTCGCCTGCGCCGTAAACTGCCCACGCGAGTACAGGGTTTTGGTACGCTGCCCAATGAGAGAATGCATCAAGAAGTTGTCCGACAGGTGGCCATGCAAACGCGAGAATCGCACCAACGACGATCGCCGATAGACCGGTGACAATGGGCACAAATCGCTTACCCGCGAAGAAGCCCAAATATTCCGGCAGTTTGATGTTGTAGAAGCGGTTGTACATGATTGCTGCGACCGCACCGATAAAGATGCCGCCAAACACCCCGGTTTGCAGCGTCTCAACGCCCATGATGGTGGCGTCAGTTTCTAAGCCGCGCAAGCCAGTCACGATACCGAGCGATGCGTTCATAATAATTAGGCCAACTAAGCCAGCGAGCGCAGCCGCACCGTCATTGCCTTTTGATAACCCGAGCGCTACACCGACCGCAAACATCAACTGCATGTTGCCGAACACGCCTTCACCGGCGGCGAGCATCACTTTGTTGACCGCGTCTGGAATAAACGCAAAGCCCGCGTTACCAATACCCAGCATCAAGCCAGCCACCGGTAACACCGCCACAGGCAGCATCAACGACCGCCCTATTTTTTGTAGTTGTCCAAATATACTTGCAAACATGGTTTCCTCCTGACGAATGCCAGTGTTGTAGGACCTGATTCCTTCAGGTCATGTTGTTTCACGTAAGGTCAGGATGATCATAGCGAGCAAGGCGGCGCCTAAGGTTACAAAAGGCAATCAGTTTGTAAGTGGCCGCTTACAAATCTCTTACACCGAGAAGTGAAAATTGCAATCGGCTCGATTGTGAATGTGCGTTTAAGAATGCATCATATTGGCCAGCGCCAAACTCAGGGGCAGGCACAGGGACGGACACAGGGAAAGTAGGATGGAAAACAAGCAGATACTGGTCGTCGATGACAACCTAGACCTTCGCGAAGCGTTGTCAGATTACCTTGGCCGCGCTGGGTTTGAAGTGCTTTGCGCAGAAAACGGCGGCGTGATGTGGCAACTGCTCAACGATCACCATCCTGATTTAATCATCCTCGATATTATGATGCCCGGTGAAGACGGCTTTACCCTGTGCCAGAAACTGCGCAAAAACTCCGATATCCCGATCATCATGCTGACCGCCGTCACTGAAGAAGCCGACCGAGTCGCAGGGCTAGAAATGGGCGCTGACGACTACATCACCAAGTCATTCAGTCCGCGTGAACTGCTCGCACGCATCAAAACGATTCTGAGACGCAGCCAATCGACCGCCAATAGCAAACTGACGCGTAAAGTGCGTTTTGATGATTGGTTGTTAGATACCGTAACCCGGCAACTGACCCACGTCGCTAGCCGCGAAGTTAAGCAACTTAGTGGCGCGGATTTGTCGCTGCTCGGTTTGTTCGTCAACCACGCGCAATCAATATTGTCTCGCGATGACATTGCGCGCGAGATCTGGGGACGCGATGCCGACCCGTTTGAACGCGGCATTGACGTGCAGATCAGCCGCTTGCGTCATCACCTTGAAGATAAAGACCGCTCGCTGATCCTAACGGTGCGCAATAAAGGCTACATGCTGACCACGGACGTGCATTATGAGAATTAAACGCTGGACAGGCTCACTGGTCGTTCGCACCAGTGTGTTCCTGTTGCTGGTGATCATTCTGGCGCAGGTATTATCTGGGATTATCTGGTATCAACACGCCAGCGAACGCGATAAAGAAGGCCTGACCACCACGGTCAAAAGCTTAGCACTGAGCGCTTCTTCCACCATCGCTTTCTTTCAAACCCTCCCTTCGGAATACCGCCACTTGGTACTCAATCAACTGCGCAACATGGGCGGCACACGCTTTTTCGTCTCACTCAACAACCACCAGATTGAGGTCGACCCGCTGCCGGAGAGCGAACGCAAAACGTTGGTCATCAACCAAGTTCGTGAAGTATTAGAAAGCGAGCTGAGCGGCATTCCTAATATCGAGGTGGAGTTCACTCAGCGCGACAAACTCAAAGTGTTCAACAACGAGCTACCTATCGATGAACTGCCACTATTGTGGGCGCATTATTCGCTTTCGTTTGGTGACCTCAATCCACCCATTCTGGTGATGCAGGTCGAAGTCGCGCAGAACGAATGGTTTTATCTCGCGGCGGTGCTACCCGCGCCTTACATCAACCTAGAGACTAACTATTTTGAGCTGCGCCAATGGCTGACACTATTGCTATCCGCGCTAATGTTGTTGCTGTGTACCTGGTTTATCGTTCGCAAAGAGATTCAACCGATTCGAGAGCTGGCAAAAGCCGCAACCCTGATGTCGAGCCGATTAGACGTGCCCGAAGTTTCTGAACGAGGCAGTAACGAACTAAAAGCGGCGGTCCGTGCGTTTAACAAGATGAATCGACGCATCGACAGCCATATTAAAGACCGCGAGATGCTGTTCAGCGCCATCTCCCACGATCTGAAAACGCCGATAGCCTGCCTAAAACTGCGGGCGGAAATGCTGGATGACGACGCCGACCGAGAACGCTTTATCCGCCTGAGTAACGACCTAGATTTGATGGTCAAAGGCGCATTGCAATGCATTAAAGAGACCGATATCCACGAGGAAATCGAGCCGATCAATTTCACCCAACTGATTCAGCACATTTCCGCCAATATCGCCGATGCGCCGGACACAATTCGCATCCACGGCGAAATCCGCACCCACTTTGCTGGTAAACCGTTAGCGATTAAGCGCTGCATTCAGAATCTGGTCGATAACGCGCTCAAATACGGCCATCAAGCGGACATTACACTGAGTGAAAGCCCAGAGTCGATCCAAATTAAAATTGAAGATCACGGTGACGGTGTTGACGATTTATTACTTGAAAAGCTCTGCCAGCCATACTTCCGCGCTAGCAACGATAAAGAAGGCAGTGGTCTGGGGTTAACCATTTCACAGAGCATTGCAAAGGCTCACGGCGGCAGTTTGTCGCTGAGCCATTCTCAGTTTGGCGGCCTCTGCGCCACACTGACTTTCCCGAGAGACTGACTATGAACAAACTGGCATTCTTGTTCCCACTGTTGCTCGCCCCTTGCGTCGCTCACGCTGAGTCGCCACAAGGGGTAGAGTTTTTACATTGGTGGACTTCTGACGGCGAGCAGCAAGCGCTGCAAACACTTAAAGCTCAGCTAAAACGGCACGATATTGAGCTGCTGCAAAGCCCGGTGTTAGGCGGTGGTGGTGACAGCGCGATGACGGTACTGCAAGCTCGCGCGCTGGCGGGCAATCCACCGAGCTTCGCGCAAATCGAAGGGCCAAGTATTAAAGCGTGGGATGCCATCGGTATTTTGCACAACGTCAACGCGGTAGCGGACGAGCAGCGCTGGGACGAGGTGCTCTACCCGCTGTCTATCGAAATCAATAAGACACAAAACGGCTATATCGCCCTGCCACTTACGCTGCACCGTTTGAACTGGTTGTGGGTCAACCACAAGCTGCTTAAACAACTGAATCTGTCCGCTCCGAAAAACTGGCAAGAGATGTTCGCTGCCATGGAGCTTGCTCAGCAAAATGGTATCGTACCGATCGCGGTCGGTGAGCAGCCGTGGCAAGTCGCCCAACTTTTCGAGAACTTAGTGATCTCCACTGGCGGTGTTGAGTTCTACACCAATGCGATGGTTAAACTTGAGCGAGATAGCATCGACAGCGACACCCTGCGCCAAGCGCTGACGCAATTTCGTCGCCTTAGTTTGTTGATCGACAACCAATTGCCCGACAGTAAGTGGGATACGGCGACCCAAGCGTTAGCCGACGGTCAAGCGCTGTTTCAAATCGGCGGAGATTGGATTTTAGGTGAGCTGCTCGCCAATCAAGTCTCGGTTCCGCAAGAGATCGGCTGTTACCCAACGCCTGACAGCGATGGTGTATTCCTCTACAACATGGACAGTTTGGTGTTTATGTCGAGCAAGTCGTTTTCTGCCGAGGCGGCTCAGCAAACCGCGAGCGCGCTGGCAAACGTAGAGTTTCAAGCCAAGTTCAATAAGGTAAAAGGCTCGATTCCGGTACGTACCGATATCGACATCAGCGATTTTAATCCGTGTCAGGTCCAGTCATATCAAGACTTTCACTACGGCGTAAAACACAACCTCGCAGTACCGAGTATGATTGATTCGATGGCGGTCAATCCGGTTGCTCAGCAAGCGATAAACTCGGAAATATTCCGTTTTTACCGCAATCCCAAGATGGAACCCGATGAGCTGATTAAACGCGTTATTGCGATTTCGCAAAGCGGTTAATGGCAATGAATTTGTGCCGAGTGGAATAAAAAAGCCCCAATGATTGGGGCTTGCGTAAAGCGAAGTATGCCGTTTAGAAATAGTGGAAGATCGGCGGTTCATGCATCAAGAAGTTTTGATGGGAGATGTTCCACGCATAGGCGCCCGCTAAGGTAAACACAACATAATCACCAATATCGACGTGGGCGACGTGTTGATTGCGTGCCAGCACATCTTTGGGCGTACAAAGCTGGCCGACAAAAGTTGCTTGTGCATGCTGAATTGGATGAGAAATCTCGTGGTGTTGCTCGCTTTTCAGGATGACGAATGGATGATCATGGCTCTGCGCTGCTGGCGTGCGGAAATGGTGGGTTCCTCCGCGCGCGATGACAAAGTTTTCGCCAAGATTTTGCTTAATATCCAGCACTTCCATTACGTAATAACCGCATGCCGCCGTGATGAAACGTCCGCATTCAAAACGCAGTGTCCAGTCTTGCACTTGCTCTTTGGCGATGAGGAATTCCAACTTGTCGCAAAACTCCATCCACGGAAAGTGTTGCTCAGGGTTTTGGTAGTTAATCCCCATGCCTCCACCCAAGTTGATCATCAGCTCACCGAGTTCAAACTCTTGTTGCCACGCCTTCACGACTTGGAAATAGCGCTGCATTAACGCTAAGTGACGTTCAACATCGAGCTGATGCGACATCAAGTGAAAATGGAAGCCTTTGAGTGACACTTGCGGGAAATCGCGCAGCAACATCAAAGCATTACTCAGTTCGGACTCGTCCAAACCAAAAGGAGTCGGCTTGCCGCCCATCGCCAACTTGCTGAGCGTGATGTCGCCAATATCAATGTTCATACGCAAAAAGATCGAAGCAGGGCGGTTGAGGCGCTCGGTTAGTGCTCCAATGCGTTGCAGCTCAGTGAGGCTTTCGACATGAATTGCATCAACATCAAGCTCAATCGCTTGTTGCAATTCACTTGGCATTTTCCCAGGGCCACCGAAGATCAACGGCTTATCGAGTTGTTGCTGGTGGAGGTGTGTCAACTCCCCGCCAGATGCCGCTTCAAAACCATCGACATACGGCGCGAGCGTTTTGAGAATCGGGCCCGATGGATTGGCTTTGGCTGCGTAAAATAGCTCGACATTTTTCGGCAAAACGTGACGCAGTTGTTTGATGTGTTCTTCTAAGGCGTTTAGGTCATACACGTAAGCGCACAAGGGTTGATTTTGCTGCTGTGCGAGCGTGTGAACTTGTTGGCTAACGCGTGTCGGTAGAGAGAGGGAATTAGGCATGTTGCGCTCCTTTTTCGTGTTGCTGCCAAGGCGCGGCGACTTGGGTATAGCCCGACTCCTTATCGGCTTTTTGCATCAAACGAGTGGTGAAATTATTTTTGCTTGGGAAGTGACCGCCATTCAGCAACGCTTCTAGTTCCGGCTGTTTTCCATTCACTGACTGCCAACGCACAATGGCACTTTGCACCGCATTCCACAGCGTTTGCTCTAGTGGCTCATCACCTTCTGCTATGAAGAAAATCGCTTCGCTGATGTTGTTGATAAAGGTGCAGTATCCGATGCGATTCCAGCCTTGTTCGCGACTGTAGTAAACCGATTGTCGCGCGCGTTCAGACAAGTCAGTTAATGTTTCTTCTGGCCAAAACTCCGGCAGTAACTTGGTGCCTTCCAAATCACGAATCCAGACACAACACGGCATCTCTTGCTCAAAGCCAATCAAGGTGTTTTGCAAATGCGGCTCAAACGCCACTCCGTGTTTGAAGTAGTAATTAAACACGCCCGGGATCAGGCAATGCAAATAGCGTTCAAACCACAGTGTCGCGATGTCGGAATAGCGGCCTTGCGTTGTACGCGCTTTGTTTTTAAGGCGTTGAGCAATGCAACTGTTGCCGTTTTTGTCGTAAGCAAATAGAGCGCCGGCGAGGGTTGGTTTTAAGATGTCGACTTCGCTCAGCGAGAAATTTTCGCGATACAAAATACCAAACGATTCGCGCGCTTTGGTGTTGTCGTCCCAATTACGATCAGCGACGCTTTCTAGATTCAACGTGGTGGCGTAAGGCTCTGTCATCACTTTAAATACGGGGTTGTGCAGCTGTTCGTTTTCTCTAATTGGTTTAAGAATCGACGTGAGCTGCACGGCGCTGTCGAGTTCGTACCACGCGTTTTTGCGCACGCAATTGGTTAATCGTACGTTGATGGAGAATTTCGCAAACCAGTCCATGTCTGGGTGGTAGAGGGTACGAACCGAAGAGGTCGGCTGCATCTTTTCACCACCTAAACCCAGTGGCGTGATCTTGCCTTGTTCAATGGCACGCTTCACGCTTGGGTTGCTCAAAATGGTGTAGCTTTCCCAAGGATGACAAGGGTAGAGGGTCTTCCCATCGCTGGTGGCGTGTTGTGGCGCGAGCTGTTGTAGCATGCGTTGCGCAGGGTTAGCGTCTCCGTCGGAACTCAGCACATCAAGTAAGGACGTATCCACTTCAAACCAGTACAGCGGGACTTGCGCGCCGACTTCTGGAGAAAACGCCAAGAGATCATCCATGGTGACGCCCGAACGACTTTTTGGGGTCGGATGGAAAGTGTGCCCCCAAATCAGAGACTGTTCCGAAGCGATAAATTCGTTGTGATGCGATTTGGGCGCGACGTTGAGAAACTGCTCGGTAACCAGCACGCTATTTTCCAGTTGTTCGATCAGCTCATGGTTAAACGGGATCGCCAACACCTGCTTGAGATAGTTAAGCAAAAGCGTAAGAGTTTGCGTGGCATCCAATTTCGCCCAGCCAGATCCCGGCATTTTCGCCCACGGCAGTTCTGCCAATTTGATTTTGCCCAGTTTGCTCGCGTAGTGAATCGGCAAAACCAGCACGCCATTTTGTTGAGACAGATGAACGGCTACCCGTTGCTTGGCGGAATAGTTGCGTTTTAACGTTTGGGGTAGCGATGTCGATTGGTAGCGCCATTCCACTTGTTGATTCGGTAGCGCAAATTCACGTAAGTAACAATTAAGAACACCCATTATCGTGTTGAGTTGGGCCTTCTCCCGATTGAGCTGCACATCATGCGCGCGCAACTCGCTAGTCTGAGAGGATTGAGTTTGTAACATGTTGATTTCCAAATTTTGAATGGAGAACCAGCGCGATCAAGGTGATTACGCTGACTATCGCAGAAAGTAGGAAAGGAACCTCAAGTAGCCCCAAGCTAGAAATGAAAGAAGCGCAAAATCCCGCCGCCACGCCACCCCATTTGGACATGGCATCAAAGCGAGAAAATACTTTGCCACTGAGTTTGCGATCCAGATTGCTCGCAAGATGCTGATGCAATCCGTGATAACAACACACCATCGCGATGCCGAAGACAATTCTCGCAGCAATGAGTGCGGTTTCGGACGCAATCAAATGCAAGGCAGAGCTCACGGCAAGCAATGCAAACCCGAGCCACAACGTGCGCAGCGGTTGATGGCGATTCAGCCCATCTGACAACACGTGGATTTTGCCTGCCAGCAACAGATAGACGCCATGCGGCAGTGCGTACAAAAAACCGATCCATGCGTGGTTAGTGATGCCATATTGCTGCACAAACGGCGAGAAATAAGGAAAGGTCACCACCATGGAAAACGCAAACCCGAACTGCGCAAAGAAGATCCAACGAATGGCATGCATTGCGTTTTTCTTTGCAACAGGTTGTTCTTGCTGAGATTCTGAGTTTGGCTTTTCGAGGTTTTGTTCGGCGGGTTTATCCGCTGGCAGTGTTAGCGTGATGCCCATAGCAATCAAAGGCAAAACGCATAACCACAGGTACGCGTTGAGCGGGTTGGTTTCGGACAAGCTCCAGCCGAGCCCAATGGGTGCAACGATCAGCGCCAAGCGAGCAGATAGTTGGGTTTTATTGAGTGACTTGCCGAGTGTTTTGGCTTCTTTAATTTGACTAGATAAGTAGCTGTTTGAGGCGGCCATGGTGCCGCCAAAGGTTCCTTGAACAATAAGACCAAACACAAACATGGCGAGGTTGTCTGCCAAGCCGCACAGCACAAACCCTGCTGCAAGGCCAAGTTGCGCACGCAAGAGTGAGCGGCGGCGACCGTAGTGATCGGCAAAGTTGCCCCAAAATCGCGCCGCCAACGCAGTACAAAACGTGGGTAGGATAAACAATACCCCTGCCCAGTCCGCATCAATGCTTGCGCCTAACGTTGGCAACACGACGGGTAGAAATAGCGGCATACCTAACGCGGCAAACGCAGCGATAAAGTGGCACAACAACACACTGTAGATGAGTTTGGTCATAATCGTTTAACGTACGCTTTTTTTGATGGCTTCTAAGTAGGCGCGTTGCGCTTCTTCGCTAGAAAGCAGCAAGAAGTTCGGAGCCGACAAACCATAGAACTTATTGATGTCGCTCGCGCCAGAGGCTTCTTTCGAGAGCAAACTGCCAGAGCTCAACAAGTACTTGGCGTACAAATCAGGCGCCTCTTGCAGTAACTCGCGTGCCAGTTTTGTTTCTAACCCTTCGCCTTCCAATCGGTTGAGTTGCTCAGCAATGCTTTTGGCCACGATGGCGTAAAGCGATGCTGAAGAGGCAATGCCCTTCGCTGCCATGGCTTCTACAATCGCTGCAATATCCAGTTGTAATGTGATGGTGGTAAACATCTGACCTAGCGCCAATTCATTGTCGACTTTGATGCGTTGGTCGAGCAGTTCATCGCAATTCACAGGAGTTGTTCCTGCGCCGTGTTTTTGGGCAGTATGCTCTGTTGCGAAGTTGAAGCGCTCTGGCCAAATTCGTGCTGCGTCGTTGTCTTTCATCGCGAGCGTCATTTTGCCCTGTTGATCAAATGCAACGATGGCGTTTTGCTGGTTGGACTCCAATGCGATGCCATAACGAATCCACAAGGTGAGGTGTACTTGGCAAAGAAGGTCGACGTAATCTTGGAACCACGCCAGCGTATCTTGTTGATAGTACTGCTCTGCCAAATGTTCTAAGAACAAGCGGTCGTCAGGCATTGGGCTTGCCAGTGCTGCAACCGGAACTAACGCTTTGTCTTCGCAATGAGTAAGTGGGTACTCACGTACGATGTACGCTAAGGTTTTATCCTCACCGACGTGTCCACCGTGCTTTTCGTTGCAATGGAACAAGCGAGTGTTTAAGTCGGTGTCCGTTTGCTCAAGGTGGCTGAGTAGGCGTTCAAACCAGTGGCCGTCATACAGTGTAGAAGGCTTGATTAAGCGAATGTTTTTCGTGCCTAGCGATCGCATGATCAGCGGAACTTTGATGTGAATATGCGGCGCGTCGTTGACTACCACAGTACGAACGGAAAGCGTTGGCGTCACGTCTAGGTACGTAAACGGCGCTTCTATCATGCCTTCGGGTAAGGCTTCTAAAGAGCGAAGGGTGAGCGGATGCGCAGGGAACAGTACGTGGCTCAGTGCAAAATCAGCAGGAAGCCCCACTTGCTCCATTGTTGGCCAGCAATCAGGTTGTCCGCTGGTTAATGTCACCAGTGATTTTTCAATCGCAATCCAATGCAGAGCAAAGCTTTGTGCGAACTCGGGCGCGTACTTAGCAAGGTCTTCATCGCTCAGACCAAACTTCGCACGCGCAGTTGGATAGTACGGGTGGTCAAGGTAAGAAGCGATCTGGTCGGCAAGCAGTAGCTTTTTATGCCAAGAACCAAGCTCGGATATTGGTTGAGAAATGTGGTCTGCGTGATGATGAAATGCTTGGTCACACAGCGCTTTGTGTTTCTCTGCACATTCCAGTTCTTGAAGATACCCCGCCAACAATTCGTGAGAGCTCTCATGCGCCAGTGTCGTTAGGAGTGCAATCCACTCTTTGTAATGTTGTTGATGCTCGACTTGGCCATTTTTCTCCACCCACCAACCTTGTGGTGTTTCGTCATTGGCGTGACCGTAGCGCCAGTGCTGCATGTAATACTTTGGCGCAACGGGTAAATACAACGTGAAATCAGAGTTGGCAAATATCAGCCAGACTTGCTCGCCTTGAGGAACAATTACCCCTTTTGGCGCGTCGCTACTGAACTTGGCTTTCGACAAAATGCCAAACATGTCTTCGCGTAAGCAAGTGTCGATCAATCGTTGCGTTAGATACAAAGCGTTGTCATTCATGCTGCCACCTCACGAGTCGGAGCTAGATCGAAATTGCCAAGTGCGTTCTGCAGCGCTTGGTCGAGGTTTCGCCCTGATGGTGAGACAATCGAAATTCGGGCGAGATAATCCTTATTGGAATAACTCTGTTGGAAGTGTTCTCCAGCGGTTTTTAGTACCTGTTGCTGGGTGATGATATCGTCATCGTGTTGGATGAACGACGTCGAATCTCCATCAATCACACCACTGTGTTCCGCAACTACGTAGTGCACGTGCGCTGAACCATGAATTTGGTAATCGCCGTCCAATCTTCGGCCTAAATGCAGACCTAAAATCGTGCTAAACCAACCGAAGTGAGCGAGATTGTTGAGCAAGAATTCGCGACCATCTCCAATGCTGCGGTAGTTAATTTCCACTAGGACTGGGCCGTTTTCAGTGATAATAAATTCGCTGTGGCAAACACCAAAACCAACGCCAAACGCTTTCAGTTGAGCCACGCAAGCTTCTCGGTGAGCAATGCCGTTTGGTCCGTTCCAGTCTGCGGCCGTTTCGATAAAGTAAGGCGGCTCTGAGAGCGACACATCAAAGCCGCCCACGGCGATAAGGCGCTCACCATCTCCTAAAGTTTCGAGCGTAACCAACGGCCCTTGAAGAAACTGCTCCACCAGAATGGCGGCGTTTGGGTGCTTTTGCCAAAACGCCTCGCAGTAAGCATCGAGCTCGCTTTGGGAGTCACAGCGCTGCACATCTAAACTTGCCACGCCTTCTTTGGGTTTTGCCACGACAGGAAAGGCCATGCCTAATGCCACATTCGAATGGCGGTGCAGCAAACAGCTTTGTGTGTTGGGTAGGGCTTTTTCATTTAACACTTGTCGAGTTAAGTGTTTGTTTTTGGCCTTTAACGTGACAGACCAATCTTTGGATGGGAGGCCAAAAAATTGCGCGCAGATGGCGGTGGAAGTTTGTAAGTGATCACTATTGCTAAAAATAGCGTCTGGCTTTAATTCATGCTCCGTGATGGTTTCGATGAGTTCTAATGGGTTGAAGACATCACATTCTAGAATGGTATCCGGATTAAAGTGACTATCACGACTCGCCAGCTCTAAATGGCTGATCTTGTGGTCGGTGATAAGAACGACGTGAAGGTCCATCGCTTTAGCTGCAGGCACGAAGCCGTGAGTGACTGCATCGTTAACGACATGACTTACGATAATCATCGTAGATTTCATGAGCTTTCCTAATTTTCTAACATTTTCTTCTAACGTTGATAAAGTCGCTCACGGTCGTCTTCCAATGTGCCTCTCGCGAGATGGAGGGCAGAAGTTTTAGTGTTTATTGTTATTATGTTTGGTTTTTTTTGTTGTTAGTTGTGTTTTTAGGGTAAATAAATATAGAGCATAAAATTAATATTGCAAATAGAAATAATATTTGTTCTTATTTCCATCCGTTGGCTTTATAACAACTAAACGGAATTATGGAATGAATAAATTATTGACCCTGACCCCCTTGGCGGTCGCGATTGGTTCTTCACTAGTAGCACCAAGCGCAGTGGCTTCAGAAGAGACGAACTCAACCTCATCAGCAACTGAAACGATTCAAGTCTTCGGGCATCAGTACGAAGGTTATGCTGAACACATGCCTCAATCAGGCACCAAAACCGATGTGGAATGGCTTGATGTGCCACAAGCGGTATCCGTAGTAACGAAAACAGAAATGCAAGACCGAGGCGCGGTGCGCTTAGTGGATGCGCTAGATGGGGTAGCCGGGGTCAATAACACCTTGGGCGAAGGCAGCCGCGATCAGTTCATGATACGTGGTTTTGATTCACTCAACGATATGTACCGTGATGGCTTGCGAGATGACGGTACGTTGCAGTCTTACCGCAGCTTAGCGAATGTTGAACGCGTTGAAATTGTGAAAGGCCCTGCGGGCGCTTTGTATGGCCGTGGCTCGGCTGGGGGCATCATCAACTTGGTGACGAAACGCGCTAACGGTGAGAATTTTACTCACGTAAACGGCAGTGTAGGTAGCAACAACCAGTATGTCGGTCAGGTCGACAGCTCAATGGCGTTCACAGATAAGGTCAACGGGCGTATTAACTTGGAATACCGTCAAGCCGACTGGTACGTTGATCATGTTGATTCAAACGATTTCTTCATTGCACCGACCATTCGTGTGTTACCAGCGGATGGTCACACCATTGATATTGACGTGGAATACGCCCATCAAGAACTAGTGCCATATCGTGGTGTGCCATCAAAAAATGGCAAGCCAGTTGATTTGCCAGTAAGCACTTACTTTGGCGGCACAAACGACTATCAGGAGTCAGACAGTCTCCGTATTGCGGTGGATTACGAATGGCGTCTGAATGATCAATGGGTATGGAACAACCGAGCGGCGTTCAACCATATCGAACTTGAGCAAAAAGGCACGCGTCAGGGCAAAGTGACGGGCAATGAAGTGTCTCAAACCGTGAATAACTTTGGTTACGATCCACGTACTACGACCACTTTACAATCTGAGTTGGTTTGGGAAACCAGGGACAATCAATTGATGGTGGGTGCAGATTTCAACCAGATCGATATCGACCTAACGTTGGCAAGTGACAAAACGCTTCCTCCGCAAAATATCTACAACCCAGTTGTGGGCCCAACACCCGATCCGGGCTTTAAGCCATTTCGTGACAATACCACCACCACGACAGGTTTGTATGTGCAAGACGTTTATACGTGGGGCGACCTTTCTTTGATCGGTAACGTGCGTTACGACTCGATGGAACTCGAACAACAAAAAGCGGGTTCAGATAAAGAAAAGTTGGATGATGATAAAGTCAGCTACCGTGCTGGTTTGGTATACCGCATCAACTCCGACACATCCGTATACGCTAGTTTAGCGCGCTCTTGGCAGTTACCGTACGCTGGTATCTACATCAATCCAAAATTGGCGGAATTCTTCCACACTGACTTAAAAGAGGTGGGTGCGAAAGCGTACCTTTTGGATAACGCATTAATGTTGAATGCTGCACTGTTCCAGATTGATCAAGAGCAACCACAAACTAACGTGGACGGCGATGTGATCGATAAAATTGAAGTGCGTCACCAAGGCATTGAATTAGAGGCTCGCGGCCAAATCACCAAACAGTGGGATATCTCTGTTGGTTACAGCTACTTAGATGCGGAAGACAAAGCCACAGGCAAAAAGCCGAACGATGTATCAGACCACTTGTTCTCTCTTTGGAGCACTTACCAATTGGATGACAACTGGCGTTTAGGAGGTGGTGTGAAGTACGTGGGCGACCGTTACGCAGGTAACGACGAAGCCGTCGCACTCGGCGATTACACCACGGTGGATTTGATGGCGGCGTACACCACTGGTCGTCACAAGATCCAAGCGAACGCTTACAACATTTTGGATGAGAAATACATTCTTGGCGCAACAAACGGCACGTCTGGCCTAAACCAGATTGGCTACGGCGCACCAGCCGAGTTCATGCTCAGCTACGGATACCAGTTCTAGGCTTGTTGTGCGTAGTTGATGCACGTTAGCCGATTTTTACCTCTTATTGAGGATGTTTTAGCCCCGAGAGCCTACGGGAAATGTTCTGCCCGAGGCTCAATTTCTCGCAAAGGAGACCTTAATGTCTTACCAGAATTTGGATGGTAAAGTGCGTGTACGTGCTGGTTTGTCTACCACTTACAGTGTGCTCGCGATTGCTATCGCTTCTGCCACCTCCATGAGCGCGGTTGCCGCTCCTGCTAAAAAAGAACAAACTACCGCGATGGAAACCGTCGTTGTCACTGGTAGCGTGATTGGTAACTCTGAAATTGAAGATGTCAAAGAGTACCCAGGTGCTCGTACCGTCATTACCCGTGATCAAATTGAGAAAACTGCAGCTGGTTCGATCGATAATGCGCTACAGCGTGTTCCGGGTATTAAAGTTCAGGATGAAAGCGGAACGGGCGTATTGCCTAACATTTCCGTACGTGGTTTGAAAGCAAGCCGCAGTGGTCATGCGCAGTTCTTGATGGATGGTGTGCCGCTAACGCTCGCGCCATACGGCCATACTGGTCAGTCTATCTTCCCAGCAACGCTGTCGATGCTTGATCGTATTGACATTGTACGCGGCGGTGCCGCAGTGCAGTACGGTCCAAACAACGTCGGTGGTGTGATCAACCTAGTGACCAAACCGATTCCACACACTTGGCAAACTGAAATCAGTAACCGCCTTACCGTGTTTGATGGCGGTGATGCGCCGCTGAATGATTTTTACCTACGCACGGGCGGTTGGTTAAGCGACACATTCGCGCTGCAGTTGGAGGGTAACTTCCTAAAAGGCGAAAGCTTCCGTGAACATTCCGATACGGACGTGAAGAACTTTCAAGCTAAAGCACAGTGGCTACTGAGTGATACTCAAGAGATTCAAGCATTCCTGCAACGTTACGATGCTGAAACGCAAATGCCGGGCGCACTTTCGCCACAAGATTACGAGCAAGATCGTCATCAATCGAAACGTCCTTACGATGATTATGAAGGTAAGTCGACGCGCTGGAGTGTTAAGTACATCCACGATTTGCCATTTGCCAACAGTGCCGAGCTAGAAGTGCTAACGTTTGGCCATAAGTCAGAGCGTCTTTTCAAGTGGGGCTTTAACAGCGCGGGTGGCCATTGGGCGGATCCGGCTCTGCCTTCTACAAAAGTAAGTACTTCACCACGAGAGTTCCGTGTTTATGGTATCGAACCTAAGCTTGCTGTTTTTGTTGATGGAGGTGCCATTACGCAAAACTGGATTATAGGGACTCGTTACATTAATGAAGACATTCAATATAAAGTGACACAAACACCAGTGTCAGGCGGAGCCACAAATGTACCGCGAAACTGGCACCTTGATACCGATGCGTACGCAGGATATGTGAGCAACGAAGTCGGGTTGTTTAATGGTGCGTTAAAAGTCACGCCCGGACTTCGTTATGAATTTGTTGATATGTCCTATAAAGATTTGGGCAGCGGGCAAGAATCTGGAAACAAGGTGACTGAATTATTGCCTGGTGTGACGATCGCATATAACTGGAATGAACAATGGCTGAGCTATGCCAATGCGCAGAAATCTCTTCGCGTTCCTCAGCTTGTTAATGTTCGAGGGGTCGGTAAGGAAAGCAGTGAGTTGGCTTGGAACTACGAACTTGGCGTTCGGTATGTTCAAGATTCAACAAGCTTCAATGCAGCTTTGTATCGCATTGACTTTAAGGATCAGTTGCAGTGGCGGAGTGCGACAAATACGTCTGAAAATATAGGTAGAACCCTTCACCAAGGTTTAGAGCTTTCTGCTCGTTACGTGCCTGAAGCACTACCTGCACTGAGTTTAGGCGCAAGCTATAACTATCTAGACGCTACGCTTGAAGAAGAAGGTGAGAATAAAGGTAATCAACTGCCTTACACCTCTAAGCATCAGCTTGGTTGGGATGCAACCTACGCATTTTACGGCATGGACACCACGCTATCGGGCTTCTACTTCAGTGATTCGTATACCGATAACGCCAACACCAGTGCCGAAGACGCAATAGGTGAAACGGGCAAAGTGCCGTCTTACATGGTGTGGAACTTCAATTTAGGCACGGATTTATACAAAGACGACAAAGGCAAGTTGCGCATGAATGTTGCAGTAAACAACTTGTTTGACGAGGAGTATTACTTCCGTGGGATTGATACCAGCCCAGTTGGTCGATACCCAGCTCCGGGACGCTCTTACACGCTGGATCTGAACTATCAGTTTTAAGCGTTTCGTTCACCGAGTCTGAAAAGAAAAGTCGCCAATTTACCTTGGCGACTTTGCCGATCTTAGCACTGGAAAAAGCAAGATGAAAAATAAAAAACAATTTACGATCAAACACTTTTCAACCGTTTTGCTGATGCTACTGAGCTCAGCTTTGATGTCATTTAGCGCATTGTCTCAGGCGCGCAGCGTGAAAGATGAGCAAGGCATTTTTGAGCTAGAAGCGATACCTCAACGTATTGTGGTTTTGGAGTTTTCGTTTGTGGACGCTCTGGCGGCCGTCGATGTCTCACCGGTAGGCGTTGCCGATGACAACGATGCCACACGAGTCATCCCTGCTGTTCGTGACAAGATCGAACCTTGGCAATCGGTCGGCATGCGCTCACAACCGAGTTTAGAGGCGATTGCGGTGCTCAAGCCGGATTTGATCATTGCTGATGCAGAACGTCATCGTGCGATTTATCAAGATTTGCAGCGAATTGCGCCAACCTTGCTGCTAAAAAGCCGTGGTGAGACATATCAAGAAAATCTCGAATCCGCACACAAAATCGGCGTGGCAATTGGCAAACAAGCGAAAATGACACAACGAATTGAGCAGCACAAACAGACAATGGCGGAGTTCAAACAGCATTTTGCGACACAAGAAACCATTCAGTTTGGTGTGGTTTCTGACAAAGGGATGTGGCTGCATAGCCCGGTTTCTTACGCTGGGGGCGTTTTGAGTACGCTGGGCATCCAAAGCCCGCTGGCTCCATCTGAGCAAAAAGCGTATATCCCAACCAGTTTCGAACTTTTACTAAAAACCAACCCTGATTGGTTGTTAGTTGGACTTTACTCTCAACCAAATATTGTGGATGAGTGGCGCAAAAACCCATTGTTTAGGTTGCTAATTGCTGCGAAAAAACAGCAACTTGTTGAGGTTTCGCCTGAACTGTGGTCGTTAAATCGCGGCATGTTGGCTGCGGAAGAAATTGCCCGCAATCTTGAAGCGTTATTGGAGCGCTCATGAGTGCGGCGATAAGCTCGGAAAGCGCGTCTTCGGTTAGCAAATCGCATTGGAAAGCGAGCTTGTTTGTCTGTGCTATGGCGTTGTGTACGCTCTCAGGCTATGCAGCCTCAATGATTGGCTGGTCCAACTTTTCTTTGAGCGTTAATGATCTGACAAGCTATTGGTTTGCGTTTGATGAGGGCAATATGCTGCATCAAATCCTCGCGACGCTGCGTGCGCCTCGTGCCTATGCTGGGTTATTAATTGGCGCTTCGCTTGCGGTATCCGGAGTGCTGATGCAAGGATTAACTCGTAACCCTTTGGCGTCGCCATCCATTCTCGGCATTAATGCCGGTGCGGCGTGTTTTATGGCCTTGGCGTCCATCGGCGTACCATTCTTTAGTCAATTGAACCCAATCATCAACGCAGTACTCGGCGCGCTACTAAGTGGTGGTGCGGTCATGTTGTTGGGCGGTTTTTTCTCCGCGCGTTCTCACCCATTGCGTTTAGTGCTAGCGGGCATTGCCATCAGTGCACTGCTGATAGGGTTAACTCGTGCGTCGGTAATTTTGGCGGATGACATGGCTTACAGCGTGTTGCATTGGTTAACGGGTTCACTCTCTGCGGTAGATTCTGAGCAGTGGCAGCAACTGTGGCCTTTTGCGACTTTAGGTTTGGTGCTCGCCATGGGCTTAGCGCGAAACTTAAATTTACTCGCGTTGGGGGACGAAGTTGCTGTTGGGCTAGGTGGTAACATTCGTCTTACGCGATTTATCAGTGGTTTAGCGGTTGTGCTGTTGGCAGGAACTAGCGTAGCGATTGCTGGGCCAATTGGCTTTGTCGGGTTGTTAGTGCCGCACTTGGTACGCCCGATTGTTGGTCACAACTATCACATTCTCATTCCGGTTTCCGCCTTGTGTGGCGCGGCATTGGTGACGTGGTCAGATGCTTTATCACGAGCGATTGCCTTTCCGGCTGAAACGCCAGTGGGCGTGATTACCGCGCTGTTGGGCACACCTTGCTTTATCGCGATTGCAATGAGGAAATCATCATGATGAATCAAACCAAACTGTTTGCATTAGTTGGATTGTTGCTGATTGCGGCTTCTCTCACGCTGTTTGTTGGCGCGGCGAACATGTCGGCTCAACAGGTTTTTGCATTACTGTTTTCTTTCTCTGGCTCGGACTTTGTGATTCACCAATATCGATTACCGAGAATGTTGCTCGCCATTGGCGTGGGCGCTGGGTTGGGGCTGTCAGGCGTTTTAGTTCAAGGCGTCATCCGTAATCCACTTGCCTCACCAGATTTAATGGGGATAAGCGCCGGAGCAGGACTGGCGGCTACCGCTTGTTTGGTGCTGTATCCGAATGCGCCAGTGGCAATGTTGCCGATGGTCGCCATGGCGGGAGGCTTGCTTGCTGCTGGCTTTATTGCTGTGCTGGCTTACTGGTCGAAACCAACACCAGCACGTTTGGCGCTGATTGGTGTTGCTGTCAGCGCATTTTTAGCCAGCGGTATCGATTTTCTTCTGATTGTGCACCCTATCGAAATCAACACGGCGATGGTATGGCTAACCGGCAGTTTGTGGGGACGAAACTGGCAACAAGTGCCGTTTATTTGGAGTGCTCTATTGCTGCTACTGCCATTGGCGTTTTGGTTGGCATGGAGGTTAGATGTGATGGGACTGGGAGAAGAAAGCGCCACTACACTTGGCACGAAACCAAGACAGATCCAAATTCTTGCGCTGATTGCTGCCGTGCTATTGGCGAGCATCAGTGTGTCTGTGGCAGGCACGATCAGCTTTGTTGGCCTGCTTGCGCCGCATCTTGCGCGTTTGCTGTTTGGCCACAACCACAAGTTGTTGATTCCAGCCGCTGCAACCCTTGGCGCTTTGTTGGTGATTTGCGCCGATGGTTTAGCGAGAGGCTTACAGCCGCCAATTGAGCTACCAGCGGGAGTGCTGACATCTGTTATTGGCGCACCATATTTCATTTTTCTTTTGTATCGTTATAGAGGTTGGTAAGCATGTTACGAACGCAGAACTTATCCGTCGCGTACGGCAAACAGACCATCATTCCAGATCTCTCTTTGTCGATTCCTCAAGGTAAAATTACCGCACTAGTTGGCCCAAATGGTTGCGGTAAATCGACATTATTAAAAACCTTGGTACGCATTAACAAGCCAGCTTCCGGCCAAGTGTTGTATGACGAAAAACCACTAAGCAACTACGGCGATAAACGCTTGGCGCGTTCGTTGTCTTTGCTGCCGCAAATTCTTATCAGCCCTGAAGGTATTACCGTCAGAAAACTGGTCGAATATGGCCGCTCGCCTTACCTCTCTCATTGGGGCAGGTTAAGTCAACAAGACAAAGCCTTAGTCGAGCAAGCAATGCAAGATACTGGCGTGATAGAGTTTGCTGACAAGCCAGTTGAATCGTTGTCTGGTGGTCAAAGACAAAGGGCGTGGATTGCGATGGTAATGGCGCAAGATACTGACGTAGTGATGCTTGATGAACCAACCACTTACTTGGATCTCTCTCACCAAGTTGAGCTGATGAAACTTATGAGGCAGATGAACGACAAAGGCAAAACTGTAGTGGTAGTGCTGCACGATCTAAACCAAGCTTGCCGTTACTGTGATCATTTGGTGGTGTTGGAAAAAGGTCAGTTAGTCACTCAGGGAACGCCGCAAGAGGTACTAACAGAGGGCATGTTGGCATCGGTGTTTGATTTACAAGCGAGAGTATTTAACGACCCAATCTCAGGTACGCCGATGTGTGTGGCGGTGTAGGTTTACGTCTTTCGAAAGCTATCTGCAATAAAAACGTCGAGCCATAAAAATAAACCCCGCTAGTTATACATTTGCTAGCGGGGTTTGTTGTTTTTAAGTGCGTTCCTAACGTGGCGTTTAAGCCAGTTTAAACGTCGCTACTTTCGAGTTGAGATCCTCGGCTTGTGATTTCAGCTCAGCAGATTGATTCATCGATTCTTCGGCACCAACCACCAAGTGATCAGTCACATCTTTAATAGTCGTGACGTTTTGTGTGATTTCATTGGTTACGTGCGTTTGCTCTTCGGCTGCGGTCGCGATTTGCGTTGCCATATCGCTGATCAACGCAACGGCCGCGTTGATTTCATCCAGAGCCAGTGCTGCGCGATCGGCATCTTCCACTGATCCTTGGGCAAGTTGAGAGCTTGTATCCATGATGGTCACAGCGCGTTGTGTGGTCTGTTGCAAAGTCTCGATCGTCGAGCGAATCTCTTCGGTTGAGGTGTGTGTGCGTTGTGATAGCACGCGCACCTCGTCTGCAACAACGGCAAAACCGCGACCTTGCTCACCTGCACGCGCCGCTTCAATCGCCGCATTCAGAGCCAGTAAGTTGGTTTGCTCTGCGATGTCTCGAATCGTTGATAGTACTGTAGAGATGTCTTGCGCGTGCTGGTTGAGCTCGCCGATGACAACGCTCGCTTGGTTGACTTCAGAAGACAAATTGTTGATGGACGATTTGGAGTTGATCACCAGTTCATGACCATTTTGTGTGCTCGCTGAAGAGTCTTGTGCGGCTTTGGCCGTCTGCTCTGCATGCGCTGCAATCTCTTGCGTTGCCGATGCCATTTCGGTCACAGCGGTCGCCACCATAGTAATTTCTTGTTGCTGATGGTTCAGATCAGAAACCGACTGATTCGCGCGAGTCGTGCTCAGCTCCGATTGTTGGCTCAGTTCTTCCGCTTGGTGGCGAATGTGACCAATAAGTTGCTGCAAACTTTCAACGAACTGGTTGAAGTTTTCAGCCAGTTCACCAACTTCGTCACGGTTTTCTACTTTGATGCGTTGAGTCAGGTCGCCGCTACCGTTGGCGATTTGCGCGAGCGCATTCGAAACATTGTAGAGCGGACGGAACAAGATGTTACATAACAGGTTAAACAAAGCCACACAGATAACGACGACGATAGTGGTTGCGATGATTTGATCCCAAACAGCATCGTAAAGTGGGGCAACCAACGAGTTTTGATCTAACACTGTGACCGTTGTGAGTTTGGTGCCCTCAATATGGCGCGCGTAAACCACATATTCGGTGTTGTTAATCGAGACACGACGCTCTGTGCCGGAACGTGCGGCAGAGGTAATATCGCTGTTGTTTAGGCCTAGCTTGCTAACAGGTTGGTTCAGCAGCTTACCGTCGTTATGGGTGAAAATATTGCCCTGTTCATTGGCAATAAACATATAGCCTTCACCCGGCAGGATCACTTGGTTGAGGCTGTTTAGGATATCACCGATCTCGACATCTGCACCCAGAACGACGGTTTGACCATGTAGTTGCAGGGCTTTACCGAGCGACACGACGTTGGCCCCCGTGGCCGCTGCGACGGTTGGGTTATCCATAAAGACTTTCGATGGATTGGCAATGGCGTTGGTGTACCAACCCCATTTGCGTGGGTCGTTATTACCTGGTGGCAAAACCACCCCATTGGCGTTGTCTTGTGAGCCGTCTGGGTAAGCGAGAAAGACGTTATCAAACGCGCCAGAGTCTCGGACTTGTTTCAAGTGCGTAACTAGAGAACGCTTCTCTGAATCGGAAGAGAGTGACGTCAGTGCTCGCTCTTTTGAGAGTAACCAGTCCTTTACGTATTGATTGTAAGATGCGCTGGTGCTTTCTAGTCGTTGCGCGACTTCGACATCCAGTCTGTTTAATGAATCTCGAAAAGACAGCCCTTCTACCAGCACTCCCCCGAGAATGATGGCAGCACTGGCAGAGATTGCCAGTTTATTTTTTAATGATAGATTTTTGAACATAAAGCGAATAATAGATCTTTGAATAATAGTTGTTGTGTTTTTATTCTCATCAGGACTCACCGAGCCGTTGAATATGCAGCAGAAAGTCAGATTCGAATCTGTTCAATAATTATATTTTATTGCTCAAAATAAATACTGACTCCATGTCGCGATTTTGAGTTTTACATCAAATAAGAAAAAGGCTTTTAAGCTGTGTTATTTATCTATTTGTAAAGTAAGGATTTGTCTATTTTTGTAAATGATAATTGATTTCATTAAAAGGTGATTTACGTCACGTTTGAGTAGTAAATAATCCATTAAAAATGTGAAGGTCATCGAACGAGGATTATATTGATCGGCTTAATCATTGTTATGGACAATAGTTATGCGCAGTATATTGTTAGTCCCCGCGTTATTACTGTCAGGGTGTGCTCTGACACAACAGTCGACGCCGATTCAGCCTGACGCCAACTGGCATGTCGACCAGTTATCGAACGGTATGAAATACCATCTTTACCCAACAAAAGACCAAGAAGTATCGGTCCGTTTGGTTCTGAATGTCGGCTCATTCCAAGAAGAAGCCAATCAAAAAGGTTACGCTCACTTTGTTGAGCACATGGCGTTTAATGGCAGCACGCATTTTACCGGCAACGACGTTGTTAAACTTTTCGAGCAATCTGGTGGTAGCTTTGGTGCCGATATCAACGCCTTTACCACTTATCAGCAAACTTCTTACCAACTTGATCTTGCCAATAATACAAAGCTGGAAGATGCCCTGAAGTGGATGAGAGATATCGGAAACGGACTTCAGTTTGCTCCTGAACAAGTAGAGAAAGAAAAAGGGGTGATTCTTGGTGAATGGCGACGTGCTAACCCGGATGATAAGTCCTTTTCTATGCATGCTTATCAAGCGTCGATTGAAGGCACTATGTATGGTGAACACGACCCAATTGGTACTCGCGAAGCGATTCAAAATGCCTCATCAAGCAAGCTAAAAGCGTTTTACGACAAGTGGTACCAACCACAAAATGCCGAGTTGGTTGTGACCGGTAATATCGACGTGGATTCACTGTCCAATATTATCAAAAACAAATTCTCGAACTGGGAAAGCACCTCGGATACCGTAATAGAGAAGCGCCGCGATATTCGAGTGAATAACCAAAACCGAATCTTGCCAAGTAACACGATGGAATCACCAAGCCTTCATTTAGTGATTGAGCGTGGTCTAAGTGGCAGCACTACGATTGAACAGCAGCATCAAGTGTGGCGTGATGAAGTCGCAACACAGCTAATTCAACAACGTCTGATTCGTGTACTTAATGATGCCGCTGAACCTTTTCAGTATGCTTATGCCCAGCCTTACTATTCCAACTACCAGCGCATGATGTCGGCAGGTATTTCGTTTGGGCCTGAGCGTCGTGAACAAATGCATCAAACTTTCATCAGCACGTTGGCGTCACTGAGAGATTATGGTGCGACCCAATCTGAGTTAGAGAGCATCATGTCAAATTGGCAAGGTGAGCTCGCAAATATTGATTCAGACTGGGACCAACGTAAGCCAAACAGTTATGCAGAAGCGCGCGTTTTTCAAATTGACCAAGGCAGTGTGAGTCAATCAAAAGAAAGTTACGCCCAGAGTTTGTCTGAATTCATCAACAACGAGAATCTAGAGAGCATTAACACGCAATTGAATGCCTTGTTGTCTGAGCAACCAATCTTTGTGATTGGGTTAGGGAAAAGTGAAACGTCAGCTCAGTTCAATGATGTATTTACCGATCTATACAGTGCCTACCTCCAAACGGGCGAAAAACCGTTAGAGATGTATGACAAAGTGGATGGATTCTTACAGCCTACTCAAGAAGGTACCATCACCAGCATGCGTCAGGAAGCGGGTGGCTTTCAAGTTTATACGCTATCAAACGGTGTCGAAGTGTGGTTCCAAAAAGATGCCAAAGCGGGTGGCAGAGCTTATATTTACTATGCGAGTCAAGGTGGTAAAGCCGCCGTTGATCCAGCGTTATATGCTGCGTATGAAATCGCTGCAACGACGGCGATACGCAGTGGGTTAGGGGCATTTTCTGGTTCAGAGTTAGACAGTTACTTACGCAAAAATAACATTGCGCTTAGCGCGATTCTTGATGCGACCAGTCACGGTTCACAAATTACCGCGCCAACAACGCATTTAACTTACGCGTTGAATGGACTATACAATCTAGCGACGGAGATTAAAGTCGACGAGCGCCAGATGGCGGCAGCGAAGCAAGAGTTTAAGCAGCAGAGCGGTGCTTTTTTTGAATCACCGATGGGAAAACTGATTCAAAAAGCAAACGGCAATTCTTATTTGCCAGGTAGTCGTCATCGTATAGTGTCCAGTGATGATGTTGAACAAGTGACTTCCGAGCAGATACTAGCGGTGCATGAGCAACTTTTCAAAACCAACGATGGTTTTAAGATGGTCATTGTGGCCAATGTCGAGCCGGAAGAAATTACGCCACTCTTGCGTAAGTATGTGGCCTCCATCGAGATGCAACCGAGTCGTTCGATTGATTACCATGTTGCGTTCAACACCGACGTGCCGGCGCGAACAGTCGTTGCGGATGGTCATGAACCTTCATCGTTGTATGTAATGCGTTTGACTAACACGAACGATTACCAACGTACGGCAAGGGATACGGTTATCGAAGATATTTTGCAACGTATCAGTAACGCGCGTGTCTTGGATATTGTGCGAGAAGAGTCTAGCCTTGATTACAGCCCAAATATTTACACCGTGACGCAAGATCGCGAACCAATCTCTGATTGGCTCTTGGAATCTCAAGTTGAGCCCGAAGACGTGGCAGTTTTAGATAGCAAGTTAGGCAAAATGTTTGATGACTTAGCTTCGAACATCACGCAAAAAGAAGTGGATACGGCAGCGAAGCAATTGGCAGTAGCGATGCAAGGATTAGATGATAACCCTGCTCAGCGTGCATGGTCGTATACTCGCTACTTAGTGCATGATTACGGCGTCGATGTGTTACTTGACGTTGAGAAAGCGGCTAAGAGTGTGACATTAGAAGAAGTGAAAGCGCATGCGAGAGCAGCTTTTGGTCCACAAGCAAAGCGCTCGGTGATGATTTTAAACCCGGCCGAATAACCACTGTAGCTTCTGACGAAGCTCGTGTCTCTAGTAATAAAAAAGACGGCGTGAAAGCCGTCTTTTTTATGCACTTTAACCAAAGAGTTTACGCTGATTTACGCGCAGGTCGCTTTTCATTGTTGGTATTGTTTTCTTTCGTGCTGGCGTTTTCTTGAGCCTTTCCTTTCAGTGTCACCACTTCTTTTTCAGGTAATTCGGCCGCTTCACCAAAGAATTTACCACCAGGTTCGATGCTGAGGTTATTACTCCAGATCCTCCCACTTACACGTCCCTTGGCAAGTACTTGAATGTGTTCTGCGTGACAGTTACCATCCATCATACCATTGATGATCAGTTGCTTAGCGTAGATCTCACCGTTTACTCGGCCGCTTTCTGCAACGACGAGAGTGCCTTCTACATTAATTTGACCATCGACGATGCCATCAATCTGGACATCGTTTTCTACTTTGAGTTCTCCGCTAACAGCACAGCCTTTGGCGATGAGAGTTGAAGCTGCTGAGCTACTCGTTGTTCCACGGTTTTGATTAAAGATTCCCATCGTATTCTTCGCTCCTTAGTAAAAATGTCTTCGAAATCATTGAGGCTCCAATCGACAAATGGCTTCGGATTCAGTGCTCGCCCAACAAAACGCACCTCGTAGTGAAGGTGAGGGCCAGAAGAGAGCCCACTGTTGCCGGAAATTGCAATCAGTTGCCCTTTTTTGACGAACTGACCGCTTTTAACTTTGAACTTTTTCAAGTGCGAATAAGAACTCGAAAAACCGAAAGAATGTTGCAGCCTGAGGAAGTTACCAGAGCCTTTATTGCTGCGGCGGGTGACTTCCACAACCCCATCTGCTGGGGCATAAACCTTAGTACCGGTATTCACGGCAAAATCGAGCCCGCGATGCATCTTAGCGACTTTTGTCACCGGATGAATGCGCTTACCGAAGCGAGAAGAGAGCCGCGCTTTACCGACCGGAGACCCGCTTGGTATTTGGTTTAACAACACCATGCGAACGTTCGACGTAATCGCCGCCGCATCAAGTCGGGCATCCAAATTATCCGTGGTAGTATGTTCTCCAACTCCAAGGACTTTCTCTAACTCTCCCAAACGCTCCGAAACAAGTTGTACTCGCTCTTCTCGCTCTGAGAGATCACTTTCCAGCTCGGATTTTAATGCTTTCAGTGTGCTGAGCTCTTCACCCATAGTGCGCGAATGTTCTGTCAATTCAGCTTGTTTTAACGCGGCATTATCGACGCGAGTGTACAAGTGATGAATTAAGATCGCGGTTGCGGCCAGAGCAATGACAAAAAAGCATAAAAACGTTTTTAGATTGCGTTGCATCCTTTTACTGAAGTACCAATGTCTGGAGCCATTGATGGTTGATATAGAGATCGTCAACTGGTCTTTCATCGTCTTCTACTGCTCGTATCTGGTATACGTCTCGTCACTGAGTTAATGGGAATGTAAGGAAAACGAACGGGGACCGCTAGAGGCAAATTGGAAAGAAGTGTCAGGCCGTGAGGCGTTTTCAGATATTAGATAAAAGACTCAATAAAGATTTAATATCCTAGTGCTTTTGGTCGTAGTTACTCCAAATCGCTTTATTGAACTGAAGATTTTGATTTATAAGGTGGTTATCCGAGAAATTAGATTGTGAATATTGCCAATAGCATCCTCACGCAATTCAACTTACTTCACGGTTTACCTTATAAATGTTGGATAATTTATCAAACCGACATTCATTATATCGATAACTTGTTTATGATAGCGGTCGATATAAAAGTGCTATTCAAAGGCTTTAAACCTAAGCGTGATATTTCGCTTAGGAACACATAACTATGACAACGGAGTTGGTCGTGAAAAAACTACTATTGGCTACAGCAGTGGTCGCAGCTGCAGGGGGCGCTGGCTACCTGTACCAAAACAATACTACCCCGAGTGATTCAGTATCACTACTTTCGCAAGTTCCTGCGGGTTCGCTCATGGTGACGTATCAGACGGAACCTTTTAATCATTATAAATACATGAATGCATTTGGCACGGCTAACCAAGGCTCGATTGCTGAACTTTTTGCCGATGAACCACTTTCTCCACAGCAACAGTTTGCCGTTAACTTGTTTGATGGATATCTGGAGAGCGCTGCATCGCCAGAAACGTTAAAAGCCTACTTAGGTACCGGAGAAAACATTAACCCTGTGTTGTACACAATCGGTATGGTACCAGTGTACAAATTGAAGATTGAAGACCCTGCCGCGTTATGGAAAACATTGGATCACGAAGAGCAGATGAGCGGTGCTAAGCACGAGCTGGTTAAACTTGGTGAAGTGGAGTTTCGTCGTTACGAGATGACAGATTCGGTTGACCCGCAAGATGGCATTGGCTTGGTTGTTGCCGTGGTTGACAACGTACTTACGTTAACGGTTGATATTCCGCAACTGGGTGTTCAAAACCCGCTTAAAATGGCATTGGGACTTGAGTCACCAAGTCAAAACATTGCGGAGAGTGGACGCCTAGCGGCGTTGCAGGCTAAATACGGCGAAAACAATAACTCTTTCGGTTACTTTGATCACCGTGAATTGGTTAAAGGTTTGACGACGAAAGATGGCAATATCTTTGCGCGTCAAGTCAGCATGCTGGATGCCATTGATCCTGAGCCGACTATTCAGGAGATGCGCTCACCAGCTTGTCATACTGAACTTACTCAAGTTGCAGAAAACTGGCCTCAATCCGTCGCATTTGCGGAATACAAGTTGAAAGGCGAGCAGGCATTCATTAAAGGTGCTTTTGTTGTTGAATCGAAAAATAAAGTGATTCTAGATGCGCTTAAGTCGATTCGTGGCGTTTTGGCAGAATCGAACAATGATAAGAGCTTCTTTAGCATGGCGCTTGGTTTAGACATTAATACGCTAGCGCCATCGATTGGTCAGATTTGGAGTGACTTGACTCAGCCTCAGTACCAATGCTCTTTATTGACTCAAATGCAGCAAGAGATGGGTGGCCAAAACCCAGCCGCAGCTGTGAGCATGGGCTCCGGCATGGTTAACGGCCTGAAAGGATTAAGCCTGCAGATGTTTGATATCCACGTTGACACTAATGCTCAGCACGGTGAAGTATTTAGCCAGCTAGATGGTATGTTGTCTCTATCTGCCAATGATCCAATGATGCTGATTCAAACCGCGCAAATGTTTGTCCCTGAACTTGCTCAATTACAAATTCAGCCGGATAACCAGCCAGTTAATGTCAGTGACCTGCTAGAAATGCACACAGGCTTGAAGATGGATGTGTTTGCTCGCTTAAACGAAAACCATTTTACGCTCTACAGTGGTGAGAATGCCGAAGACGCGAGCAAAGAAGTGATGGCACAACCACTTTCTCCAAATGGCTTGTTCAGTTTTGACTTCGATTCAGAACGTATTTTGGAAGTGTTGGAAAGTGCGTCAGCCGTGACTGGTGAACCGCTACCTGATGATGTTATGAAAAGCTTACAAGGCGAGCTTGTTGGTGGTATGACGATGGATGTAACAGATCAAGGGATTGGTTTTGAGTTTGATTACCGTGGTGCGACCAAACCCGTGACGGTTGCACAGCAGTAAAACATCGAGTAGAAAAAGGCGGCGCAGTGCCGCCTTTATTTCATCGTCGAACTCAGGTTTGTTTACCATCGAGTCGGACTTTCATCAAGACTATGACTGCAACCAAACAGGGTTACTCCAGGCCGTGCTGCCGTCTTTATCTTCGACTTCTAAACTTATCCATCCCTCTGCGTCGCTAGGTATAGGTAGCGACAGCTCTATGCGTTGAGTATCAACTTTCGGGTTAATCGTCAGGGTATTCAGCACTTTGCCGCCTTTACCGATCAATCGAATTTCTTTTAGACCATCGGCTGCAACGACGTGGATATCCCACGTATCGCCAGCTGCTGCTGTTTCACCAAACATAATGTTTTGCGGATAAAGAATAGGGCCTTGTGTTGCGTAGCCATGGCCGGCTTTAAGTGCTTGCGCAAACTTCGACGGCGTTAGCTCTCCATCGACTCTTGCCATCATTCGAATCTGCCCCGTGAGTTGGTTCCACGCATCGTGGGTGTCGGTTCCCGCTGTAAAGTACATTGCTTCACCCAGGTCCCAGAGTTTATGCGCTTTCTTCAACGTTGGTTCATTGTCTACGCGCGCATTAAGCTCCATAAGGTCGAAGTGATCCGTTTTACCACCAGGGACTGCATTTTTAGCGATATTCGTAAAGTAGCCATAATCGTTGTATGGATGGTTCATCGGTACGACTTCAGCCCCCATCTCATGTACGGCGTTAAGTAACGTGTGAACGTCAGCAGTGCCAGGATCGACCTTTAGCTCGGCGCCATTATCGATAGGAAATGGGTTCATATGTCCCCATGATGGCGAAACTTCGATCGACGGGATGAAAGGCACGCCACGTTTCGCAGATAGTTCTGCAAACTTCTGGTGGTTAATGGTTGAGTCATGATCGCTAATGAAAGTCAGGTCAAGATCCGTTGCCAACTGAGCGCGCACAACAATTTCTGGCGGAGTAACGCCTTCCAACACGTTGCCATGATGGTGTAAATCTGCGCCATACCAATGCTGACGGTTAGGAAACGTCACTTGAGGCACTTCTACTCGTTGCTTCGTCGTTTTACCGGATGTTAGGGTTACGTCTAATGTTTGGGTTTTAGCTGTAAAGCCTCCACCAGAGTTGATACCTAATTTGTATTGACCGGGTGCCAGTTTTAGCTCCGCATGACCTGCAGGCAGCAGATCGGTAAAGAAGGTGCGTTTACCCAAAAATTCAACCGGTGGCGCTTGACCTTCAAGGATGGTGATTCTCGCATCTTTGGCCAGACCTGATGTTGCCTCTTCAACTTGAAGTGAGAGAGTTGCTGGGCGTTTTAGAGACGTAAAATCGAGTGTTTGCTCGCTATTTCTCGCCACTTTAATCGATTGCAGCTTGCTGTTTGCGTGACCAGTCGCTGTGCCGTAGATTTGGTACTCACCCTCAGGCAGCGCCATGCTGTACTGGCCATCTTTGGCCAATGTCCAGGCATAGGGTTGTCCTTCTTTTTCGATCATCACGATGGCATCTTCAGGAATACGACCATTATCCGCGCGTAATTGGCCGTTGATGGTGCCTGTCGCTTGTCCTAGTCGGTCAGCTTCTGCCTTAACAATGGGAGCCATGTCTCCATTCGGAACCACTTGTAGTCGGGATTGGAAAGTGCGGCTTTCACCTGCTTTCAAGGTATGCCCCAGGTACATGTCACGACCATTGTATTTGACGCGATCAAAATAAGGAGCATGAAGTGCAAAGGCCCAGTCTCGATCATAAGCGACCATGCGATCGGCGAGGGCATTGTCGGCTATGGATTCTTCTTTCCCTTCCAACCCCGGCACGGCAAATTGGTAGCCAGTGTCTGGCCAAATGGTGTGCCCTGATTCTAACGCGAGATCTTTTTTACCTTGGTTGGTCATGACCGTTTTAAGCGCAATTGAGTCAGATCCAGAAGCGAGTGTATACCACGTTGTGATATCAACGTTATCGAAGTTGCGGCTCACTTTAATGACCGCTTTATTGTCGCTGTCTTCGATAATTTCAATGGATTTGCGATCATTCGGCCATGCGGACCAGCTGTTAGGAATGAAGTCAGCAAAGGCAACACGGTCAAGGTCTACTTTGCCATTCTTTACTGCTGCCAAATCGACTAATGTTCCTCGCGGTACGCCCCATGGTGGTGCTGATTCAACAGCGAGAGCGAAGGCGACATGTTCGTTTTGAACGGTAATGTCTTGAGCGTGTGTAGCTTCGCCATCGGGGATCGTGGTCTTTCCTTGTGTGATACTCACTCCCGCATTCGCTGAAGTTCCAAGCAAAAGGCCAGAGATTAAAGTTGCCACTGCACTTTTTGAAAAATTATGCATGAAGACACTTCCTTTTTTTCATGATTTATTATGTGAGTTGTCGATGGCATTGTGCGTTAACTTGATTAGACGTTCAATTAAAAAAGCGAAAGAAATGAAGAGGTCAACTCGTTGCTATTATTGTTTTACAATTGATTTCTGAATCTTAAGTTTTGATTTTAAAGGTCTTTTGTTGTTTTGTTCGTTTTTGTATAGAGTAATAAAAATATTTAGAACACTAATTATTTTGGGAGAGGTGTGAACGATTTTTGGCAGCATTGAGCAAACAAAATGATAACAATTACACTGTATATGTGAGAAAAAAGGTCAAGATAGTTCTGAGAATGCATATAATATTTTGAGTTCAATTTGACTTTTTATTCTTTTTGTTTGGGTTTTTATCTTATCTCTGGCTAAAGACCTCTAATAAAGATTGGAGCAAACATAGAGACAATATGTTTTTTGAGTGAACTATATACGGTGGCAATATGTCGAAGACATATCAATTGATTGCTTGAGGTTTAGATGGGGTTTATTCGTAAATATAAACTGAGCTTAGTTTTATTTTTGAGCGGTGTGACATGTTTAATTGCGTACCACGCTCAGGGCTCTTACGTAGATGAAAATGGCTTATTAGTAGAGTCATTTGGGTTTATCCCTTTGTTTTGGCTCTTTTTAGGGTTAGCCTTCGCCTCTTTTGTGGGCACTTTTTTCAAACACCGTAATCGTAATTAAAGAGCAAACGTGAAGTTTACTCCTTTATCTGAGGATGGGAGTATTGCTGATATTTTGGTAACTCTTTTCTTAGGTTACTAAATGTTGCTCGTGCACTTTGTTTTGATAGTTTGTTGATTAGCCTGATTGGCAAAAGGCCTCCGGGGTCAGCAAACGCTTTGTAGTCAATGAGTGTCGTGCCATTAGTGAGCTTTTGTAATTCCCAAGTTGCATCAACCGAACGAATGCGAACATAGCCCTTTTGTTCAGCAAGATATGAGTCTGGTGCGCTTTTGATTTTTATCGTGAACCCAAGTTCATCGACCCAATATTTAGAGTAGGTGAGCATATCACGATTTTTTGCAGGCCATGGCGCCGTAAATCGGGTATAAACGATGTTTTCGGTGGCTGATATTTGATTTAAAACCCGGCTATGACTGGCATTGTCAATCCAGTTCGGGATATTGTCACTATCTTCTAATAGCGTTAAAAATGCGCCATAGCTGGTGGGTGTGAACATCCGAGCACGAATCTCAACTAAACCGCCGGTATGCTCTCGAGAGTAGATAGTGATTCCGTTATCGTCACTATCAAATTGCCAGTACTCGTTGGCTTTCGCGGCGGTGCCAGCGGATATAAAAGTGGCGAGTAGTAGTGCGCCAATTCGTAAATGCAACATCATGTTAGTACCCGCCAACTTATCCTTAGTTAAAGCTTATACGATGTGTTCTTAATTATAAGGACAATAGTAAGTCTTTTCGTTACTGTTCTGAAGGTTGATCTGCTCCAAAACCTCGTTGAATATTGGTGAGCGTTATTGCTGCAAACACCACAATAACGATTGATAGATGCCAGGCTTGGCTTAAACCAAGCTGTACCAATGTTAAGCTGACCAATGAGGATACGATCATTTGTCCACCTCCAGACATGGCTGCTGCAGCACCAGCCTGCTTTTTGTAGGGTTGCATTACCATGGCTTGCGCGCAAGGTAGGGCAATGCCGTTACCTAAGATCATTAATAGTTGCCCCAACATTAAATACAGCGGTTCTACCGGGCAGAAGAACAACCATATTGCAGCACTGAGATGCAGGAATGGACTACAAAGTAGCATTCTTTTGTTGCCGATAATTGGCCTTACTCGGTTACAAATCGTGGTGCCGCCTAACATACCTAAAGCGGGAATGAGTGCCCACATTGCGTATTGATCGGATGTCATGCCAATTTGGTCTTGCATGATAAATGGCATCACGGACACGGTCGTTATCATCAGGCTGAAGTTTAACCAACTGATGCTGGCAAAACTCATAAAGTAACGTGACGTCACCAAGTCTCGATACTGGAAAAGCATGTTGCGTGGTGACGGAATAACAGATCGTTTCGCTATGGTTTCTGTAAACTTAAAGGCGATGATTACCCAAGCGAGTGAGACATAACCTAGCAGTGAAATGAACACCATACTCCAACCAAAGTGGAAGTTGATAAAGCCGCCAATCACAGGCGCAATGAGTGGCGTGATCGAAGCTGCCATAGCGATATAAGACATGGCAACAGGGAGCTCATCACCGCTAAATCTATCTCGAGTCGATGCTCTCGCGAGTACCGCGCAGCATCCAGTTCCTAAGCCTTGTAGAAAACGCCCCATCACCATGCCTGTGAAGGTGTCACTGAGGTAAATGATCATTAATAGACCAGACATCGCGATGAGCAAGCCCGTCAGTAGCACTTTTTTTCGACCCAAAGCATCCGATACCGGACCGTAAATGAACTGAGAGGGACCAAAGCCGAGTAAGTAAATACTCACGAGCAGTTGGGCTTGATCGAGGGAGATAGAAAAGTCTTTTGCGATCCATGGCAAAGAGGGCATAACAAGCCCCATGCTCAATTGGCCAACACTGATAATAAGACAGGCGAGTAAGATAGTGCGAAAGTTGATTGGGCGACTCATGATGGATCACCATCAGAATAACCTCTTTGCTTTCGTGTTCTGAGGCAGCCTTCATCATCCACTTCATTTAACTTAGATTTGACGCGTTTTACGGTAGATAGGCTGACATCACACTGTTCCGAAACACTCTTCAACGTATAGCCTTCTAACAGCAACGTTGCGATCTGTTGGTGTTTAGTTTTGTCTGCTGGGCGTCCGCGAAATTTCTGTTTCCACAAATCTGGCTGCTCTTTAATGGCTTGTCGCCCTTGCTCCGCGGCAAACAGGCGATGTTCAGTCTGCACTTTTCCATATCCAGATAACACGGTGAGTAGCGTTTGAGTTTGAACAGAATCCGGTTCAAATGTGAGTGGTTCACAAACGGTTTTCAGTGTGACCCCTTTTGCTAGTAATACTTTGATTGTATTTAACGCCTGACTAAAATCGCGACCAAATGCCGTTAGCCACCAGAGCACAATCGTATCACCTGCTCTGACGGAATCGAGCAGTTGTAAGAATGCCTCTCTCTCGGTTGGAGGCATGCAACCACGAACCTTATCCTCAAAATGCTGAGCTTCGGGCGCAAAAGCTTTTAGAGTATTAAGGTGCTCTTGGTAAGCTCGATTTTTTGGCGAATAACGTGTGTAAAGATAAGTAGCCATATGGACTATACGCCTTTTAAGTTTGGTTCATATACTGTAATGGCTCATAAATATACAGAGGTTCATTAATGCTTACAACACTAAATGGACCCGAAGTCGTTAACGGACTTCGGGTCTTTTACTATTAAAGTCGTGTATATAAGCTTTCAGGGCTATTGCTCTATGATTGCTCCAATTTCGGCTGGTAATGCAAAATTACCATCGAAGTAGGTGATAGCAAAACCTCGCCTTCAGCATGCCCTGGGTTAAGGTTACGTACGTTTGTATCGCAGATCGTTACCCATTCTTGCTTTCGCTCATTGGGGAGCTTAAAGCGCGCTGTAGCGTTAGTTTGGTTGATGAGATAGACCAGCTCTTGTCCTTCTTTACCGATGCCAAGGTGAAGTGCGACAGAGCTTAAACGGTTCCAATCATCATGCTCCATTAAGCGACCGTCTGTTCGGCGCCAGAAAATGCGGTTGTTATTGCGGTTTTCGCCACTGAAAGCTCGGATAAATGGCACCATGTATTGATTTCGGTTGGCGACCATTTGTGACATCCACGTTTTGAAATGTTGCTTACGCTCCGTTTCTCCCCAGTTAAGCCAACTGGTTTCGTTATCTTGGCAATAGGCATTATTGTTACCGCCTTGGGTGTGAGACAGCACGTCAGCAGTGAGGATGTGTGGGATTCCAAAAGCAAACAGCAAGCTGGCAATAAGGTTGCGTTTTTGCTTCTCACGCGTGGCGATGATCATCAGATTTTCTGTCTCGCCTTCGACACCGTAGTTTTCTGAGCGATTGTCACCGTGGCCGTCGCGATTTTCTTCGCCATTAGCTTCATTGTGTTTGTGCTTGTAAGACACTAAATCTTGCAGTGTGAAGCCATCGTGATACGTGATGTAATTCACCGTGAGTTTGTATGGCCAGTTCGCTGCACTATAAATATCACGAGAGCCCATTAATCGAGTGGCAAACTCTTTTAAATAGCCTTGATCACCGCGCCAAAAACTGCGGGAAATATCACGCAGTTTGTCATTACATTCGTTCCAACCAAATGGAAAGTTACCCACTTGGTAGCCATTTGGACCAATATCCCAAGGTTCGGCAATCAATTTAGTTTCACGCAAAATTGGGTCTTGCGCGACGGCTTTAAAGAAAGCTGCTTCAGGGTTGTAATCATCGCCTTGACGCCCTAACGTTGCGGCTAAGTCGAAACGAAAACCATCGACTTTAAATTCGCTAACCCAGTAGCGCAATGTATCCATTACAAGATTTAAAGCGGGTTGATAGGTGAGATCGACCGTATTGCCACAACCAGTGTAATTTGCGAAGTGGTTGCCATGTTTGATGTAAAAACGGGAATCGAGCGCTTTCAGGTTGAAAATTGTAGGCCCTTCCCCCCCCTCTGCGGTGTGGTTGTAAACTACGTCGAGAATCACTTCGATGCCGTTTTTGTGCAGTTCTCGAATCGTTGTTTTGAGCTCTGTGACGGCGTCTTTTTCTGCGTAGCGCGGATCGGGCACCATAAAGAGATAAGGGTTGTATCCCCAATAATTGACCTTTTCCATCTCTAGTAGGTGAGGCTCATGCATACACGCTGCGACAGGTAGCAATTGCAGCGTGTTGATGTTTTGCTGTTCATAAAAGGCCAGCATTTTAGGTGATGCAAGACCTAAATAGCGCCCCTTCAGTTTGTCCTCAACTTCTGGGTGGAGTTGGGTAAGCCCTTTGACGTGTGTCTCAAACAACACCATCTCTTCTCTGGGTATACGCGGATGATCCGTATCTTGCCAGTCAAAATCATCTTCGATAACGATGCACTTCGGCATATCGAAACTTTTGGCTGGAGAGTAGGGAGGGTGATAGTGGAGGGCTTTATCAATTGACTTTGCGTAAGGGTCAGAAATTAATAGTGGCTCTTCCTTGTAGGAGACAAGGTAACCGTATTTTTGCCCCGGCTTAATATCCGGAATAAAAGTATGACGTATGCCAGCGTATTCATTCGGTAAATCATGAAGCGCGTAACTGCCATCGTCTGCAAACAGGGCGAGTTTTATGTCTTTATTCCCTGGTGCGTGAATAGAGAAGTTACAACCTTCTTTATTTACAGTTGCACCCAAGGGGTATGGGCGAGAGAGAAGTCGTGTCATCGGAGATACTTTATTTAATATTTATTGCTACCTTTAGGAAACTATAAGTTAAAAACTTTGTCTTACTAAGGTCAACCACCCTAAATATAAAAATATTCATGTAATTTAATTACTTTATGTGACGGCTTAGAGTCAAAAATATGAAATGGCTATCACTTTGTAGCGGCTCAAAACCGAATAAACTTACTAATTCCTCCCTAGATTGGTGATCTGACTCGAAAAAACACCATTCGGTAAATTTTCTACTCCCTTCTCATCCCCCCTAAATTAGTTTGGGGCGGAGGAAGTCATCCTTGTACGCCTCGGGTAATCTCATAACTGTTGAAACAAACGGGGATTCGTTCCCATCTTACCTCTCTTTCTTTAGGTGTGTTTTTACTGCCTATATTCACCTAAAAGAGTGAGCAGGGAAGACAGAATTATAAATACCCTTAATGGAGTTAAGAATGAAAAAAGTAAGTGCAATTGCTGCTGCTGTGGCTGCAACTTTAGCTGCTGGTTCTGCTTTCGCAGTGGATTTCCACGGTTACATGCGTGCTGGTGTTGGCGTGAACGCTGACGGTGGTCAACAATTAACATTCGAAAAGAACAAGATCGGTCGTCTAGGTAATGAAAGCGATATCTACGGCGAGATTCAACTAGGTAAAGAAGTTTACAACAACAACGGCAAAACGTTCTACGTAGACTCTATGGTTGCAATGACTTCTAATGGTTCAAACGACTGGGAAAGCACTTCTGCTAACTGTGGTTTGGATAACGGCGAAGTGAAATGTGTTGACGATGCACAATTCGCACTACGTCAATTCAACGTTCAAGCTAAAGGCCTACTAAACTTTGCTCCAGAAGCAACACTTTGGGCTGGTAAGCGCTATTACCAACGTCACGACATTCATATCTCTGACTTCTACTACTGGAACATCTCTGGCGCGGGCGCTGGTGTTGAAGGTATCGAAGCTGGTCCAGGTAAAGTTTCTTTCGCTTGGGTTCGTAACGACCGTGGCGATATCGCAGATCCAGGTAACGATGGCGGCGATACAAACGTTAACACTCTAGACGTACGTTATGCAGGTCTTCCTCTATGGGACAACGGTTCTCTAGAAATGGGCTTGAACTACGCAATCCTTAACGAAACTGACGCTGCGCCAAACGGCACTAAAGATGCGAAAAACGGCGTAATGTTCACAGCAGAATTGACTCAAGGTCTAGACGCTGGTTTCAACAAAACAGTGCTTCAGTACGGTACTGAAGGCTACTCAAAAACAATGGCATTCTACGGCGACGGTAGCTGGTACGGCGCAGAAGCTGATAACGGTGCATCTGGTTACCGCCTAATCAACTGGGGTGTAATCGGCATGGGTGACAGTTGGGAAATGGGTCACCAGTTAGTTTACGGTGTTGGTGAAGACATGTGGGCTGGTCAAGACAAGTGGGAAACAATGTCTGTTGTAGTTCGTCCAATGTACAAATGGGATGACAACCACAAAACTATCTTCGAAGCTGGTTACGCTATCGATGATAACGACGGCGACGAAAACAAATACGGTAAGCTAACTGTTGCTCAAGCATGGTCTGCTGGTTCTAGCTTCTGGGCTCGTCCTGAAATCCGTGTTTACGCTTCTTACCTAACGGCTGACAAAGAAGACAACTCTAACACATTTGACAACGGTCGTTCAGACGATACGTTCCAATTCGGTGTACAAGCTGAAGCTTGGTGGTAATCATCTAACCACTAAGTCCTAAATTGTCCTAGAATAATACAGCCAGAACTTATCTGGCTGTATTTATTTAAAAAACAATAAAGAGTCGAGGTAGACAGTAATGAAAAAATGGCTTGCTCCCGTACTGCTGGGCATGTTGGCTACTGGTTGTGCGTCCGTAGAACAAGTAGAGATGAGTCCAAAAGGTCAGCAACAAGTGATCACTCAATCGGGTGATATTCAATGGGTAATGGTTGATGTACCTGTGGTTACTGAATTCGCTTTGACTGATAAAAGCCAAATGCTGTTGGATGGTAACAGTGCTGGCGCTATTGCAGCGTTTGCTCTTCCGGGCAACCGTGGCAGTCTCGATATCAAATTAGAGACATTCGTAAGTAAAGAACTTCAATTTTATGCTCCTAATGTCGCAGTGATGAACTCGGCAGGAGAAACCATTTACCAAGCAGATTTCTCAAAGTTTAAGTACGAGCCAGCAAAACTGTTGGACAACGATAAATTCGTACTTGATCTGAATGTGATTCCAGACATGACAGGTAACGATCTGCATGTATTGGTGTACACGACTTCCGCTGATCTAAAAGGCAGTACGCAAGTTCTGCATCCTGCAAAAGCCTTCGCCATGGCGCGCCACACTCAGCCGCCAGATATTGCAGACCCTTTAGCGAAACACAGCCCACTGGGTCAGTTCCGTTTGTCGGTATCCGCAAATGATATCGTGAATACCAAGATTGTCGCGAAAAACGACAACATTCCTCAAGGTACAGATCTCACTAGCTACTACCACAGCTCAATTGAAGCGGCAGTCGCAGCGAACGATATTCCGAAAGCACTCACCTTGCTCGATGAAGCAAAAGAGCTGGGTATTGAAGGTGCGCAACAAGTGTTTGTGAAAGCCGTAAATAAAAAATAATTGAATATAAAAGGCCAGAAAAATGCTGGCCTTTTTTCATAGAATATAAACCAATAAAAATACCCCTACATAGAGTTATCTTATTCACATATTTATTTTTATTGTTTTGTTTTTTATATTGGTTAGATCAATAATTATTGACAGTTCCTAACTTATTTTTGTATTTAGGAAATAAATAAACTTCTCGAAGTAATTTAAATTCGCAATCCGACGATATTTATTTAGCGTTTGATATTTCCATTTTAATAACGATTAATATTTCTTTTAAACGTTGAGTTTATTTTGCTTTGGATATACTAAAAAGGAATTACGTGAAATGAACATGATGAAGACCTCTCTTGCTGCTGCCCTACTTGTTGCCTTAGTGGGTTGTCAATCGACTGCAGAACCAGAAGCGGCCGCAGAGCCAGTTGTGAATATGTCTCAAGACGAAGTGGTTGCTTTCATGAAAGCGTGTGACAACCCAGATAGCACGGCGAAAGGACCAATTTCTAAACCACTGTTTGTGGTGGGTACGTTTGCGGATTCCGACTGGAAACACGTGCCTCAACGTCAATACACCTACAAAGGAAATAATTTCTACCAAGCTGTGGTTCAAGAAAAAGTAGGCTCCTACAAAATGCAGTATGCGACCGAGTTGTGGTTCCCACAATTTACCGCTAAAGGGAATCGAATGAACGTTGGTGAATTAACACCATTAACATTTGGTGGTTACGGTACAGATACTTCGGTTGATATTAAAGAAGACGGGAAATATGTTTGGAGCCTTCAATTTGAAGGAAAAGGCAAACCTCTTCATGTTATGGTAAATAAGTGTCAATAATATTCCATTCAGTTATTTAAAATCTGTTTTTATTTATTAACCCCTACATGGGAAGCATGTTGGGGTTAATTTTATTACTCAAATGTTTTTACTTAATTTGAGTAAGTTAGGGAGAGTAAAATGCGTAACGTCCGACGTAACCATCGCCTGTTTCGATCGTTGCTTGCGTTAAGTGTGATTGGTGCTTTATCTGCGTGTAATTCTTCTGGTGGTGGCGACACTAATAGCAGCACTCCGCTACCGGATACCAGTTATGCTTGCCAAGCCAATGTCATGGCGAAAAGTAACCAACTTCGTACTTATCAAATCATGGTAGAGAGTTTTGTGGATGGTGATGCGAGCATTGGTCACGGTACAGGTTATGGCACCAGCCATCATAACGGCGATTTGCAAGGAGTGATTGATTCACTCGATTACATCCAAGACTTAGGGATGAATGCGATTTGGTTGACGCCAGTTTTTGAGTCTGAAGCGATAGCAGGACAAGATCACTGGGCCGATCGTTTGGATGCCACGGGCTATTTTGCGACAGATTACTTTAAGATCGATCCAAAATTTGGTGATTTAGCGACCGCGAAAACTCTAGTCGAAGAAGCACACAAACGCGGTTTATACGTATTTTTTGATGGCGTATTTGGTCATCACAAAGATGGCTTGATCAAACCCTCACCTTCCGGTTTGCTGCCATCTGGATCAAGCAACCCGGTTGATTATCCGGCCAGTCTCGATTTCTACAAAGAAGTGGCGACGTATTGGATCAAAGAGCTCAAGATTGACGGCTGGCGTTTAGATCAAGCCTATCAAGTTCCGACAGACGCTTGGACACAACTTCGTAAAGCCGTCGATGAAGCTTCGCAAGGTGTCACGTACACCAATAGCAAAGGCGAACAAGTGAATCCGTTGGGTTACATGGTGGCAGAGATTTGGAAAGGGGAGTCTGAGATCGCGAATGAGGCGTATGGATCGAACAGCGATCCGGCACTGTGCTCTGCATTTGATTTTCCTATGCGCTATCGCATCGTTGAAACTTTGGCCGTGAATGAGAGTGGCGTGGGTGGTCGCGGTGTGGATTGGCTAGACAACGGTTACAGCACACACAACCAATATCCAACACATGCGCAGCCGAATTTGATGATCGGCAACCATGATTTAGTGCGCTTTGGTGACTTGTTACAGCGCGGAAACTTGGCGGATGTGAATGATGCAGAATATTGGTTACGCCATAAAGCCGCGTTTTCTTTCCAAGCGGCGTACACCGGGCCAATCACGTTGTACTACGGTGATGAAATCGGGGATCAAGTGGATGGTTTTGCCGCAAAAGAAGACAACAGTACCTGTGCCATTCAAGGTTTGTGCGATGATCACGTTGCGCGCAGCAGTGCGAAAATTGAAGGCGTGACGGCGACGCTTGATGCAAACCAAGCCGATCTCAAAGCTTATGTGACATCGCTGATGACAATGCGCGATGCGCATCCTGCACTTTATCAGGGGTCACGCACGAATTTAGTTGCGAGTAACGGCAGTTATGTGGACTTGAAACAATCTGGTACAGACAAAGTCTTGTTTGCGCTAAATACCTTAGAGAGCGCTAGAAGCGTCACTCTTACTCAGGAGAGTGTTGGTACTGGTGAGTTGGTGGATTTGCTCACGAATGAAAAAATTACTCCGAGCAATGGTCAATATCAGATTCTGATGTCGCCACTACAAGGACGATTCTTTGCGGTAAAACCTTAAGGAATTATCCAGAATTGATGCTCTCCAGTTGAGCTGACCACAAGCTTTCTTATAAACAAGCCAAGTGTTGTTGCTGACCCCCATAGGCGCACACTTGGCTTTTTTCTGTCTGTTTTACTTTTCCCTTAATGGTTTTACGACGATGTAGCCAACAAGTTGCTTCGCTTTTTGTATTGGCATTTGTTTTCAGCAGATGGATATTTGTGAGATAAGCTGCACATTAAAAAGTAAATTAACACTTGTGCAACGTAAAAATGTGACTGAAGGATTACTTATGCCCCACTAATATGTTTATCGTGTTTGGGATTTACATAACTAGTGGAAAAGTATAATGAAATCCATAACGAAACCCCTCTGTCTTCTTGCTGTTATTAGCTCTCCGCTTGCATATAGCCAAATTCTCAATGGTGACTTTGAACAGTGGAATGGCAGTGCGCCTACGCAGTGGTCAGTGATTGACGCTGGCATCGCGGTGTCGCCAAGCAGCGAACAAATCAAATCGGGCGGCCTGGCTGCTCAAGTCGTCGTGAATACAGGTACCCAAAGCAACACTGACCTTTTACAAACCATTAATGTGGAGCAAGGGAAAACCTATCCGTTTTCTGTCTCGGTTTATCACACCGAAGGAAATGTAAAAGCACGTCTGGTGGTTGATGGTTATCACAATTACTCAGATCCGCAGCAGGTAAACCAGTGGCAAGAGCTGGCGCACAACTACACAGCGAGCTCGAACAAGACCATCAACGTCGGTCTGCGTTTTTACGATGAGGCCGGTTTTGATGGCTCAGAAGTTGTCTACGTCGATAATTTTCAACCGACCGAGACAAGTACACAACCTCCTGTAGAAAATTGTAGCGATCATGAAGTGGTTCTTACACTCACGACGGACAACTATGGCTCAGAAACTAGCTGGGAGTTGAAAAATAGCCAAGCGCAAGTGCTTTTCTCTGGTCAGAGGTATGAGTCGTCAACCACTGTTGAAAAGACCATGTGTTTAGCCGATGGTAGCTACCAATTTACGATTCAAGACAGCTATGGCGACGGCATTTGCTGTGGCAATGGTTCGGGGTCTTACACGTTGAAGGTGGGAGATAAGACTCTTGCCTCTGGCGATGAATTTGCGAAAAGCGAAACCACCGATTTTACGTTAGGTGACTCAACCACGACTCCACCAGTGGTTGATGGTTACTATCAAGCGGCATCTGGCAAGACGGGCTACGCTCTAAAAACGGCGCTGTTTAACATCATCAACAACCACACTAGCCGAGGTTATTCTGCGGTGTGGACCTTGGTAAAAGATGCCGATATTGATCGTTATTATGAAAATGATGGCTCTATTCTCGATATGTATTCAGAGAAACCTGCGGGCAGTGATGCTATCAGCTTCACGAAAGTGACAGACCAATGTGGTCAATATAGCCAAGAAGGGGATTGCTACAACCGTGAACACTCGTTCCCGAAAAGCTGGTTTGGCGGTAAAGTTGAACCGATGAACTCAGACGGTCATCATTTGTTTGCAACCGATGGTTATGTAAACGCCAAACGTAGCAACTGGCCATTTGGTGAAGTGGGCACCGCGACCTACGTGTCTAGTAATGGTTCTAAACTTGGTCAAGCAAGTACTAGCCTAGGTTATTCCGGTACGGTGTTTGAGCCGATCGATGAGTTCAAAGGCGACTTTGCTCGTGCCTATTTCTACATAGCAACCCGCTATGAAAATGTTGTAGGTAACTGGGAAGGCAATTCAAGCAATGCGGATGCTGTCCTTGATGGTTCAAGTTCAACAGTTTTTGAACCTTGGATGTTAAACATGCTGAAGCGTTGGCACAAAAATGATCCCGTTAGTGAAAAAGAACAAAACCGCAATCATCAAGTGTTTGAGTTTCAAGGCAATCGCAATCCATTCGTTGATCACCCAGAGTTTGTTGAACAGATTTGGGGAAACTAACACCTTCTTGATTTTGGTATCCACCATTTAGTGATAGTGACACCAACAAAACAAAGGGGAAGCGCGATGCTTCCCCTTTTTCATTACGGATGTTTTTAAATGAAACTAGTTTTTCGTTACCGTCACGATTGGCGCCGACTTGTCAGCCGCGTTGAAGTGGAAGTTGTAATTTCCCGCTTCTGCAATCGCAATTTTGAGGTTTGCACTACCGCCACCGACTTCCATCGTTAGCGCTTTACCAAGCTCAACACTGCCTTCGCCACCGAAGTTGGTGTCTGCTGCCCAGTCTGCGCTCGCAACTTTCATCTCGTAGTTGCCCGCCGCTAGGTCAATGTCTAGCGAGTAAACGTCATTTGCTACATAGCTGAACTTCGCAGTTGAGTCTTGCGCTGGAGTATCCCATGTGGTGATAGTGCCACGTAGGTAAAGTGCTGTTTCACCGAACGTTGGTGCATCTGCTGACTTCGTCACTGAAACAACAGGTTTTTCTACGCTTTCATCTTGAACATGTAACGCGTTCAGAGTGAAGTTGTACTTACCAGTTTCAGCGACAGACAACGTACAGTTCCCTGCAGAGCCTAAGTCTAGTGAGCCAGAAGCCAAATCCGCAGCATCACAACCGATGTTTGGATTTGCCCATCCTGCGTCCGCAAATTTGAACTCGTGTTCACCTGCTTCAAGAACGCCAGTTACAGAGTACATGCCGTTGCCAATAAAGGTCATCGCCCAGTCACTGCTATCTGACCACTCGTTCATGGTGCCTTTGACGTAAACCACAGTTTCGCCGTAAGGAGGAATGCTCGATACGTCTTTATTGTCCGTGTTTACTGGTAGGCCTGCACCTTGCGCGCCGTCCTGTGGCTGTACGAATACCGCTGTTGTCAGTGCTGGTACTGTGAACGTTTCATTGGCGAAGCTTGCACCTTTCACGATGTCATCTGCAGAGTTTTGTTGAACTTCATGCAGCTCGAAACCAGTTGCGCCAGCAACTTTGAAAGATTTCTCAGTTGATGTTGAGTTCACAACGGCCACGATCGCATCGTAGTTCGAATCCAAATCGGCACCTGCTGATGTGCCATCGTCGATAGACATCACAATCAAGCCTTCTACTTGGTCTTGGCCCACGTTGCGGAAATCAACGCGATTCATCACTTCTTGCGCGGTGTCTAAGCGGAACAGTTCGCTTGTACTGCGGATTTTTAGTAGCTCTAGGAATTGTTGCTTCGTCAGCTCGATGTCCGTTGAGTCTGGTTTCGCCGTGCTGTCACCGACGATGGTTTTGATCAACTCCCAGTTTGCACCGTCTTTGTCTTCACGTGGTAGACCAACGTTCCAGTTATTGTCGCTTCCATCGAAGAATACACGGTTGAACCAGTCACCAGAATCGTACGAGTCACGCTGCATTGACTTAGAGCGCAATAGCTCAGAACCCATGTGAATGAACGGAATACCTTGACCTAGCATCACCGTTGATAGTGATACAGACTGCATTCGTGCTCGCTCAGCAGATGAAGTACCTGTCGCAATCTTGTAAGCGTTGTTGTCCCACAGCGTTTGGTTATCGTGCTTAGACACGTAGGAAATGTTCTCTGATGGCACTTTTGTGTAGCCTGCTGGAGCACCATTGTAATCAACATTCTTACCAAGTTTGGTTTCGCCTTTGTAATCCAGAAGGACGTAGTCAGCTAAGTTACCAGCCATACCTAGACGAACCAGATCTTGGTTGTGTAGGCGGCCATTCACAGATTCTGCGTCAGTTTTGGTTTCTTCGTTCGGGTAAGCCGCGTTACCAAAGCCTTGGTTGAAGCGAAGTGGGTGCTTACCTTCTGAATCTACACCGCCATCAAACGGGCTTCCGCCACGAACTGCGTCACGCAGACGATCAGAGAAAGTACCGATTTCTGTCCCCGCCATGTTGACTTGTGTTGCTTGATCGAAGCGAGCGTTTTGCGCGACTTCACCGAAGTCCCAGCCTTCGCCGTAGAATAAAGTATTCGGATCAATTTCACGGACTTTTTCAAGTGCGTAAACCATGACATCTTTCGGCTGGTGGCCCATAAGGTCAAAACGGAAACCATCGACTTTATAGTCATCCGCCCACACCATCAATGAGTCAACCATCAGTTTACCCATCATTAGGTTTTCGGTGGCGGTGTTATCACAACAGGTTGAGTTTTCTACGCCGCCAGTGTTGACGTTTAGGCGGTGGTAGTACCCAGGGACAATCTTATCCAGTACTGATTTTTCGTTCACACCAGATGCATTTGTGTGGTTGTACACGACGTCCATGACCAGTTTCAGATCCATTTTATGCGTCGCTTGAACCATTTCGCGGAACTCAAGAATACGCTTAGACCCGTTAGGATCGGTCGCATAACTGCCTTCTGGCACGGTGTAGTGGTATGGGTCGTAACCCCAGTTGAAGCTGTCTAGCATGCGAAGATCGTTCATCAACGCTTGTGCTTTGCCCGTTGTTGGGTCGTAGCTGTTTAATACCTCTTCAATCACTTTGCCGTCATCTTCGGTCTCACAAATGGACGCTTCTGGCTTGATGCCACAAAGTTTACCCACGGTGTCGGTGATATCGACTCGCTGGTCAGCGTCTTCATCCACGGTTGCAATATCAAATGCTGGCAGGATATGTAGCGTTGTTAGGCCAGCATCTTTTAAAGCTTGTAAGTGAGATACAGACTCACGCTCAGGTTCTGTAAGCGCCAGATATTTGCCATCAAGACTTGGTGTGCCTTTGCTGTCGTTAAAGCTGAAATCACGAATGTGTGACTCGTAAAGGACGTGGTCTTCGTCTTTTTTAACCGTTGGGCGTGCGTAGTTTTTCCAATCTTGAGGCATTAAGCTTGGATCATCTAAATCAACCACTTGCGAGTATCGTGAGTTCTTAGACAAGCTCATTGAATATGGGTCTGTTACCAAACGCGTTTCAACGACGCCAGTTGTTGGGTGGTATACCTTAACTTGGTAGCGATAGTATTTGTTGACAACGTTGCTTTGTGCCTCAGAAACCCAGATACCTGTTGCTGGGTCTTCCGTCATGGCAACGGTCGCTTCTTCTGCTAAGTTTTCATCGTAGATTATCAGATCAACATCTTGGGCAGTTGGTGCCCATAGTTTGAAGGTTGCGGCACCGCCTTCCACAATCGCGCCGAGTTCTTGACCAATCGCGTTACCTGCCTTGGAATCGGCAAACACCGCATCCAAAACGCCCGGCTTTTGCACTTCAGTTGCAGAAATGACGTCACCATTTGCGTTGTAAGCTACCATAACGATTTGTGACTTCAGGATCGTGCGTAGGGTCGCGTCATCGACATCAATGCCTGCAGCTTGGAGGCTAGCAAGGTGACGGAAGCGTGATTTCAGACCATCAGATAAATCACCTGCTTTCGTCAACTCAACCGCTGTGCCACCGGAGATTTGCTTGTCTTCATCCATTTTAATGTCGTTGCTGAGGCTGTAGAACAGCTTCATGGAATCCGCATTGGCCGCCGCTTCCCACGCGATGGTGTTGGCATCTAGCCAATGCGCTTTTTGACCATCAATATCAACAGGGCGTTCTTCGATTGGCTCGTAGTAAAGCTCACTGCTGCCGTGGAAGCCAAACAACCCTTTAGATTCGCCGATTTTCGTCAGCTCCACTTTTGAGTTTGCACTGCCGAATGCTTTCTCATCACCTTTGTGCAGAATGAAGTTCATGCATTCGTGTGGGTCAGAGGCATCTGGGTTCACTTTCAGTACGTAGTAAGCACCGTAGGTGTCGTTGATGCCATCGAATGGATGCGGTGCCGACCAATCCGTTCCTGTGCCAGGAATGCCCATTGCGTCTAAATCTGTGCTGGTACAGCCCTCACCGTTCCACAGGTGCAAGCCCCAACCTTCGTAGTCGCTGGCCGTTGAAGCGGACGCCACATCGCGTTTGTAATAAATGACGACCTCGTTCTCTCCCGCAGGGTACAAGCCTGAGTCTGGGTTCGTCGTATCTTCGTTCGTGCTATCACTACCACAACCGCTGATGACTGCGACGGAAATCAAAGGCAGTACGGTTTTGGCAATTGTTGATAATTTAAATGTCTTATTGTCCACGTTTACAAATCCATTGTTATTGAATTGATATTGAGCTGCGCGCTGCCTTCGCTGACTCAGTCATCAAGAAGGTTTCGCACACGCTAGAAAGGCAGATGCCGAAAAAGGAAATGTTCAACTAGATGCTAATACACTGAATCATCAGCAAAATGTGAGAGCAGGCAGTTAAGTTTTTTACAAGTGAAAATTTTCTGTCACAGTCGATTTTGTTCACAAATTAAATAATAAAACAGACGCATAGTGAGAGCTTCTGCACATCATTAAAATGTAAATTTTTATAGGAGGAGCAAGGGGGGATGATAGGGGAGGAGAATATCTCAGCCCCAAAAGCGTGATTAAGTTCTATAAAAATCGCAGTGATATTTTTTAATTAAAAATAAGTTGCAGTGATATTGAATAAAATACCGCCATTAAGTCTTGGCAAGCTTCAGATTTTCGCTAAGTGGTCGTTATATAATGAAGGTAGTCGGCGTTATGTCGGCGCGTAATCTTAAGATTTCCCTGAGAGGGAGATGAATTGGGCCCTGAAACCAAAAGAGGCTATTTATGAGTAGTATGGGCATTGCCATTGCGGCAACTGGCCTTTCACTCGTCCTGATATTTGTGTGGATGATCTCGTTGTCGATGCGGAAACAGAGACTCGAGGCAGAGAGGAAAGCTCGCGAAGCCGCTTATCGAAAGGCGATGCAAAAAGCGCGAGAGCAAGAGCGTAAAGAGCGTGAGTTCAAAGCAGAAACCGGGCATATCCCCACCATTTTATTTCTAGCGAAAGAAGCTGAGAAGGACAACATTCGTCAAGCGCTGTATTGGTATGATAAAGCCGCTAAGTTGGACAATGTGACGGGAATGTACGGTATTGTTCGCTTGAGTGAGCGCATGCGTGAAGATGTGATTTTAAAAGAGCAGGCAAACTTTTGGCGTACCGCCATTGCCGGAATGGAAGGGGATACCGAAGCAAAATTTGCGACAGGCAAAGCGTTGGTTTTTGGTCGCGGAACGGAAAAAAATATTCCCAAAGGTAACCAACTGATTGAAACCGCAGCCGAGGAAGGCTGCATTGATGCCATGCTTTACATGGGTGAGTGGCAACTTTCACCAGACAATAGTGCAGGACGCAGTGCAGATGCACTTTATTGGTTTATGAAAGCGGCTGAAAAAGACAGTGCGGACGGAAAGATCCAAGTTGGCTTATGTTACCTAAATGGTGTTGGTACAGAAAAAAGCATGGTCAAAGGCTGCTATTGGCTTGAAAGGGCCGCAGAAGGTGGCAGCGCCGAGGCGATGTATCATGCTGGCGAAGCGTGGAAGGACAAAGGTAAAACAGGCAATGCGATTGCTTATGTTTGGCTGTTTCTTGCTGCCAATATGGGGTATCAGCCAGCGCGTACGTTGCGTGACGAAGTGGCGACTAATATTGGTGTTGACGTCGTCGTTGGATTGCAATCTATAGCGAAACCGTTGCAAAGAAAGCTGGCGTCAGGGATGGTAAGAAAGCATTCCATTATTCGGGCGCTGAACAAGGTGTACAAACGCGAAGCGTATTTTCCTGCAGAGGAGGAACTTAACGCGGTGCTGAGTGACGAAAATAAAGACGATGCTAACGCATGGGATGAAGCATCGGCGCCGAACTTCCAGCCAAACATGACCACAGCAACGACGGAAGGGCAGACAACCACATCGTCTACCGAAAAAAAGCTCTCTAAAGAGGCGCTCGATTTCACGCAGAATTTCCTTCAACCATAATTTATCTTATCCATAAGCCTCATAATTGAGGCTTTTCTTTTGCCTTTCTGTCTCAGTATCTCTGTCGATCACAATTACAGACTGTAAACTTATCTAAGCGATTCATTTACTGGACTGCATACTATTTATTCGATTTTTCAACACATTTTTAGTGCTTCGCTAAGATGGGATATGTTTATCTTCAAATAGAGGGATTTCCCTCTTTATCTACTTCTCCTGTTGGGCTCAAATCAAGTCTCTTCAATTGATAGTAATAATGATTGAAGAGCAATACTTGATGCCCAGAGTAATAGGTGAATAGTATTCATTACTTTATCTAATAATGTAAATTAAAATTTGTATTATAAATCTTAAATTGTGTTTTTATATTTAGGCATGGATTATTGATTTTATAATTAATTAGGCGCAAGATGACGTACAAAATAAAATAGCATAGATAATATGCAGAATTACACTAGGAAGTAACTTTTTCATTACATGTTTCAGCAGAAATGGAGCGAATTAGTTTGCTCTGTTTTTATTTCTATTAGAGATTTGTGTATGTTGAGAATCATTAGTGCAGATAAATTCATCTCTTCAAGATTTATCTTAGAGTACAGTAAGGCTGAGTTCGCTTCTTTATTAGGCGTTTCCGTTGCTAAGATAAGTAATATTGAAAGTGGAAAATCTTCAATCCCCCCGGTGTACGATTACGCCATTAATTATTTACTTAGTGAGCATCCTTTTAAAGATAGTGCTGTTGACGCTTTATGCTCTCACGAAACGTTAAACTTTGCTCGGCGTATTGACGTCAACACCAAAGTAAAGCGCCTGTCCTGCAAGCGCTGCGATAGCCGAAGGCTGCACGTTATGGCAGGAATGAGTGGGTTGTATTTTGTTGAGTGTATGGATTGTAAACATACCATGTACTCGTCAGGCATGTCTGTAAAGCGTTATCAGCAATGGTCGAATGGTGGAGTCAAGCTAGATAGTCATTTATTCAATTAAGTTGTTTTTTCTTTATATCCAAAGTAAAGAGCCATCAATACATGTGTTGATGGCTCTTTTATTATGTGTTTAAATTTGGTTAAAAGTGGAGTGTTTTAAACTGCAATAATATAATTTAACTTATTATATAGTGATGGAAATCTCAAAACTTTATTTTCTTATAATAACCTTCTTTTTAATAATGGGCGTTGTCACATAATTATTGAAGGTTCTTTCCTTTTAGGTGCGTTTCAATATCATTGAGATAGAAGCTGGAAAGTGATGAAAGTCTCTAAATTTTAATTCGATAAAATAAGTCTTTTAAATATGAAAATTTAATCACGAAATTTGTAATTTGAATTTTAAATAAATATTTCGTTTGTAATATCTGTCCTTGTCATTTTTAAAGAACAAAAAGAGATATTTCAAATGAAACGTTTAATTATAGGTGTTAGTAATTACATGCCTGAAGACTTTAGCTTATTAGCTGAATCTTTAGATGAACAATTTAATCGTCACTTACTGCCTTTAGAACAAGTTGAATTAACCGACGTTGGTGCGGCTATTATTACGTCAGCAGACATTAAAGCGGGTCTGCACAGAATGATTTCGGAAACAGGGTACGGAATTCCTGTTTTCTTAGTGACCGATGAAACTCCAGTTTCGGCAGAAGATTACGTTTGGTTAACGGGTGTTATTGATTTAGAAAGACAATCTATCGATTACTACTGCCGTCAAATTAATGAAGCTGTGACTAAATATGAGTGTCGTCTGCTCCCTCCTTTCTTCAAGCAATTAACGCACTACGTTGAGATGGGTAACTCGGCGTTTGACTGTCCAGGGCACCAAGGTGGTCAGTTCTTCAAAAAACACCCTGCTGGTAAACAATTCTACGATTTCTTTGGCGAAAACCTATTCCGTAGCGACTTGTGTAACGCGGACGTGGACTTAGGTGACTTACTGATCCACGAAGGTTCTGCACACCAAGCGCAAGCACATGCTGCAAAAGTATTTAACGCTGACAAAACTTACTTCGTACTTAACGGTACTTCTGCTTCAAATAAAGTGGTGTGTAACGCGCTAGTAACTGAAGGCGATTTGGTATTGTTCGACCGCAATAACCACAAGTCGAATCACCACGGCGCGTTAATCCAAGCGGGTGGTATGCCAGTTTATCTAGAAACGGCGCGTAACCCTTGGGGCTTCATTGGTGGTATGGATGAGCACTGTTTCGATGAAGAGTACATTCGTGCTCAAATCGCGAAAGTATCTCCAGAGCGTGCACGAGATGAACGTCCGTTCCGCCTGGCCATCATCCAGTTGGGTACTTACGACGGTACAATTTATAACGCTCGTTACGTCATGGATAAGATTGGCCACCTTTGTGACTACATCTTGTTTGACTCTGCATGGGTAGGCTATGAACAGTTCATCCCTATGATGAAAGACTGTTCGCCACTGCTACTGGATCTGAAACCAGAAGATGCGGGTGTGATCGTGACTCAGTCTGTTCACAAACAACAAGCTGGTTTCTCTCAAACGTCGCAAATCCACAAAAAAGACCGCCATATCAAAGGCCAAGCTCGTTACTGCAATCACAAACGCTTTAACAACGCGTTTATGATGCACGCATCGACATCTCCTTTCTATGCGTTGTTTGCTGCATTGGATGTGAACGCGAAGATCCACGATGGTGAAGCAGGCTTACGTTTATGGAGCGACGCAGTTAAGACAGGTATCGAAGCGCGTAAAGAAATTCTCAAAAGTTGTGAGTTAATTCGTCCGTTCATTCCAAATGAAATTGAAGGTCAACCTTGGGGCAGTTATGACACTGATGTGATCGCGACCAACAAGAAGTTCTTCATGTTTGAGCCAGATGCAAACTGGCACAAGTTTGAAGGTTATGGTGAAGGTCAATACTTTGTTGACCCATGTAAATTGTTGCTAACCACGGCAGGCATTGCCGAAGACGGCAGCTACGCAGATTTCGGTATTCCGGCAACGCTATTGGCGAACTTCCTTCGCGAAAACGGCATCATCCCTGAGAAGTGTGACTTGAACTCCATCTTGTTCCTACTCACTCCAGCGGAAGATATGGGTAAGATCCGTCACCTTGTCGCGCAAATCAATCGATTCGAAAAATTCATTCGTGATGATGCACCTCTCAGTATCGTGCTACCAGGCGTCTACGAAGCGAACAAAGAGCGCTACCGTGGTTACACCATCCGTCAGCTATGTCAGGAAATGCATGACATGTACAAAGAGCTGAACGTGAAACAGCTACAAAAAGCGATGTTCCGCAGTGAATACTTCCCACAAATGGTTCACAAACCAGACGTGGCAACACGTAAATACTTCCGCGGTGAATGTGATTACCTACCACTTAAAGAGGCCGTCGGCCGCGTAGCCGCCGAAGGTGCACTACCTTACCCTCCAGGCATTATCTGTGTGATCACTGGTGAAATCTGGACTCAACAGGTGGTGGATTACTTCTTATCTCTAGAAGAAGGCATCAACCGATTCCCGGGCTTCGCGCCAGAAATTCAAGGTGTGTACCTTGAAGATGTCGACGGTCGCACTACCGCACATTGCTATGTCCTAAAAGATTAATCTACCCGTTCGCACCACGCTCCGGCGTCGGTGCGAACCGCTTATTCGTGGAGAATAATTTATGAGTACTGAAACTAAAAAAATGTCGGTGGTGCAGTTAACCATTCTGACGTTCATCAATATGGCTGGATCCGGTATCATTATGCTGCCAAGTAAACTGGCGCAAGTGGGCACCATTTCTGTGTTATCTTGGCTGATCACGGCAGCGGGCTCTTTGGCGTTGGCTTACGTGTTTGCAAAATGTGGTCGCTTTAGTAAACGTGACGGCGGTATGAACGGTTACGCGTCTTACGCATTCGGTAAATCGGGTGCGTTTATGGCGGGCTGGACTTACGGTTTGTCGCTTCTTATTGCGAATATTGCGATAGCGATTACCTGTGTGGGTTACGGCTCCGCATTTTTTGAAGTGACCCTATCTCCGGTCGAAACCTGTTTGTACACCATCGCCATTCTTTGGATTTGTACTTTCGCTAACTTCGGTGGTGCGAAAATCACAGGTCAAATCGGTACCTTCACGGTATGGGGTGTGATCCTACCGGTATGTTCGCTAGGTATTGTTGGTTGGTTCTGGTTTAACCCAACCATGTACATAGAAGCTTGGAACCCAAACCACCTACCATTTGGTGAAGCTGTGAGTGCTTCTATTGCCATGACACTATGGGCGTTTCTTGGTCTTGAATCGGCATGTGCGAACTCAGAAGCGGTAGAAAACCCAGAGAAGAACGTACCAATCGCAGTATTGGGCGGTACGTTGATTGCTGCGGTGGTTTACATTGTATCGACAAACATCTGTTCTGGTATCGTTGCAAACTCTGAGCTTGCCGCTTCTACCGCACCATTCTCAACCGTATGGTCTGTGATGCTTGGCTCAGCAGCAGGTAAAGCGGTTGCTGGTATGGCGGTATTGGCTTGTGCGGGTTCTCTATTAGGTTGGCAGTTCACTATCGCGTCAGTGTTCAAATCATCTTCTGATGCGGGCTTCTTCCCTAAATTGTTCTCTCAAGTGGACAAACGTGGTACGCCAATCAAAGGTATGGTGGCCATCACGGTTATCCAATCGGTGCTGTCTTTAATGACTATTTCTCCAACGCTGAACGAGCAGTTCGAAGCGCTGGTTAACCTAGCGGTAGTAACGAACGTTATTCCTTACATCCTATGTATGGGCGCAATTTTCATCATGCAGCAAGTGGCGCACGTGCCAGAGCGCGAGATGAAAACCACCAACATTATCGCTCTGATTGGTTCCCTATACAGCTTCTACGCGCTATATGGTTCCGGCTACGAAGCGATGATGTGGGGCTCAATCGTCACTTTCCTAGGCTGGAGTGCTTACGGTCTGATTGCTGCCAAGCATGAGCCTTTAGCAAATTAAAAAATAATAATGAAAGAGCCTTCCCAAACGCGGTGTGGAAGGCTCTTTGTTTTTAGGCGCTTATGCCAAGCCCAAGTCAGAACAAGGCTCTTGGGAATAAATATCCAATGATGTGAAAACTCATTTTCGACATTTGGAGGACGAAAGATGATAAGTCAACCTGTTAAAATCGGTGACGATACCGCCGTAGTCATTCCAAGCGTAATCCTGACTCAACTCGGGATAAGGGAAGGAGATACCCTAGAAATCGCACTGAATAAAGACAAAATGGAAATCAAGAAGATGGTGTTGAAAACCAGCGCTCCAACTTACTCTGAAGAAGTTAACGAGAATTGAGTTAGAGAATCTTGGTTTGTCGGATACACTACTGGTTTCGCAAAACTGGCGCTTGCCGCTGTCTTTGAACTATCGATAACAACAATAAGAGGTAAGGTACTATGCAAGGTATCCTCTCTATACAATCTCATGTTTCTTTTGGTCATGCTGGTAACAGCAGTGCCGTTTTCCCAATGCAACGCATGGGCTTCGAAGTATGGCCGATTCATACCGTTCAATTTTCTAACCACACGCAGTATCAAGAAGGCTGGACTGGGCGAGCGTTTGCGGCTGAAGACATCAGCGAGTTAGTTCGTGGTCTTGGAAACATCGGTGCATTGGAAAAATGCCAAGCGGTGTTGACAGGCTACCAAGGCAGCGCAGAGCAGAGCCTTGCTGTTGAAGATACCGTGACGAAAGTGAAGCAAGCGAATCCGAAGGCACTTTATGTTTGCGACCCTGTGATGGGCGCGCCAGACAAAGGCTGTATTGTGGCGCCGGGTATTGCAGAAAACTTGTTAAACCGTCTGATGCCAATGGCAGATGTGATCGTGCCTAACCAGTTCGAGCTAAGCCAATTTGCAGAGATGGAAATCCACTCGTTAGACGATGCGATCACGGCATGCCAACGTGCACTAGCGAAAGGTCCAAAAATAGTGCTAGTGAAGCACCTTTACTGCCTAGAGAATGGCTGCTTCAACATGTTACTGGCAACGCAAGAAGGCATTTACTTAGCGAAGCGTCCTCAGTTTGAGTTTGCCAAACAGCCTGTGGGTGTGGGTGATCTTATTTCGGCTATCTTCACCGCTGGATTATTGAAGGGGTGGTCTCCTAAGCAAGCTTTCCAACACTGCCATGACGCGTGCTACGGGGTATTAAGCGCCACTTACCATGCTGGGGAGTGGGAGCTGCAAACTATCGCGGCACAGCAAGAATTTGTTGAGCCAAGTAAGCATTTCTCAATTGAAGAGGTGGCTCTGGCCACCGCGTAATTGAGCGCAAAGCATCCGTACTTAAACAAAAAAGGGGAGCCATCATCGGCTCCCCTTTCTATTTGTTCTGTCAGTCTTACTGAGCTTTTTGCTGTTCTGATTTACAAACTGCTGCAGTGAAGACAACGTCTGTTGAACTGTTTAGTGCAGTTTCAGCAGAGTCTTGAATCACGCCGATGATGAAGCCAACCGCTACAACCTGCATTGCTACGTCGTTTGAGATACCAAACAGACCACACGCAAGTGGGATAAGTAGTAGCGAGCCACCTGCAACACCTGATGCGCCACATGCAGAAACCGCAGCCACAATACTGAGCAGTAGCGCAGTCAGTAGATCAACTTCGATACCCATAGTGTGCACAGCTGCAAGCGTTAGCGTTGTGATAGTGATTGCAGCACCAGCCATGTTAATGGTCGCACCTAGTGGGATAGATACTGAGTACGTATCTTCGTCCAGTTTTAGCTTCTCACATAGTGCCATGTTTACTGGGATATTCGCCGCACTTGAACGAGTGAAGAACGCGGTTACACCACTTTCACGTAGGCAACGGAATACAAGTGGGTAAGGGTTTTGCTTAGTTTTAACGAACACGATCGCCGGGTTTACAACGAGTGCGATGATCATCATTGCGCCAAGAAGAACCGCCAGAAGGTGTGCGTAGCTTGCTAGTGCGTTAAAGCCTGTTGTTGCGAACGTTGAAGCAACCAGACCAAAGATACCAAATGGTGCAAGACGAATGATAAAGCGAACAATGTGAGACACGCTGTGGCTGAGATCTTCAAACACGGCTTTCGTTGTTGCAGATGCGTGGTGTAGCGCAAGACCCAGACCCACACCCCAAGCAAGAATGCCGATGTAGTTTGCTTCTACTAGTGCATTTACTGGGTTGTCGACCAGTTTAAACAACAGTGTGCGTAGAATTTCAGCAATACCTTGAGGCGGCGTTGCACCTTCAGCGCCGGTGACAAGCGTTAAATTGGTCGGGAAAAGGAAGCTTAGAACCACTGCTGATAGCGCCGCGAAGAACGTACCCATCAGGTACAGTACAACGATTGGACGCATGTACGTGTGCTGGTTTTTCTTTTGGTTCGCAATTGAAGCGGCAACCAAAATAAACACAAGGATCGGCGCGATCGCTTTAAGAGCACCAACAAAAAGGCTACCAATTAATCCTGCACTTTCGGCATGGCTTGGGGAAATTGTGGCGAGCAAAATACCAAAGACAATACCCACAAGGATCTGGACGACGAGGTTACCACGAGCAAATCGGGCAACGAGGCTGTTGTGTTGCATACATCATTCCTGCAATTTTATGCCAGAGCGAGCAGGGCAATAGTCCATCATTACACGGCGATAATGCCCTTGTATTGCAAGGGGTGAGCATTGCTTCTGGTCACTAAGACACATGATTATGAATTATCCTGTTTTTATAAATTCAGCCATTTTCTTGCTGAATATCACATATCTTAGCTTGGTAATATTTTGTGTCTAGTTTTAGTTTGTTTTTGGATTAAATGTTTGCTCAATGTTATTTAAATAAGATTTTTATGTTGAAAATTATCATTAGTTATGAGTAATGGTTTTTAATAAAGTTGTTAAAAAGGAGACTTTCGTCTCCTTTGATTTTATTGACAACTCAAACGTAACAAATCAATAACTTTGTTGGCGCCTGCGCTTATCACTCATGGCATTTCGAGTGAGTTTCCCGAACTGTCGACTTTGAGCTCGTTGTTCTGCCAAAGTCGCGCCGTTAAAGGCTTGTTCTCGCAATAGTTTTTGATAGTTATTGAAACGACGAACCTCCAGTTTGCCATTTTCAATCGCAGCTTGAACTGCGCAACCCGGCTCAGTTTGATGCTGGCAATCACCAAAGCGACAACGCTGAGCGAGAACCTCAATGTCAGAAAATGCCTCACTGACGCCCACTTCGCAGTCTGCTAGTTGAAGCTCGCGCATTCCCGGAGTATCAATCAAGATGCCGCCATCAGGTAATAGATGGATAGAGCGCGATGTGGTTGTATGTCGCCCTTTGCTATCGTCTTCACGAATATGCCCAGTCGCCTGTTCTTGCTGCCCGAGTAATGCATTCACAAGAGTTGATTTGCCAACGCCTGAAGAACCGATAAAAGCGACGGTTTGCCCCTCATTACACCAACTCATGAGCTTAGAAGTACTTTCTGCATCTAAGCCGTTGACCGTCTCAATGACTAGCAGAGGGTCTAGCTTCTGTACTTGGCTTTTGAGTTCATTGACGTCGTCACACAAATCGGCTTTGGAAAGGACGATGACGGGTTCGACTTCGGCTTCATGAGCCAAGGCGAGATAGCGTTCAATACGACTTAAATTGAAGTCGTCGTTAAGGGAACAGACGATAAAAACGGTATCCACATTGGCTGCGATGAGCTGCTCTGCCACTTTGCTGCCTGCTGCTTTGCGGCTAAAGAGGCTCAAGCGATCCAGTAAGCGAACAAATTGCTGATCGTCATTTAAGATAACCCAGTCTCCGACGGTCATATTGGGTAGAGAGTGGTGGGCATTGAGGTGGACTTGCCCCGTTTCTGTCGCCAATAGGTAACCACTTCGGTGATGCGCAATCACACGTGCAAAGATAGTGTCGTCGTAATCGTCTAGTGTCAGTTGTTGCTGAAAAAATGGTTTCCAACCCAATCGTTTTAGTGGGTTTGAAGTTGAAATTAATGTGTCACAAAAAGTATGTGTTTGATTCATTGTTGAATTATCCCAGACGCAAAAAAGCGCCTTAATACAAATCGCATTAGGGTCTAATTCGGATAAAGTTGACCCCGGTGAAGACCGGGCAGAGAAGGGGAGTTGTGGTTATGCCACAGAGTTGGTTCTGTTAGGGTTACCCTTGCGATGCCCAGTTAGTGTTATTCAATACAATCATCTTGTGTCCTCTTCGTTGGTTAATAAATAAGTGAGTTAATTAAGCCAAAAGAGTATAGCCGCCCTTTTCTAAAGAGGGCAGCTATACTGCAAAAATATTAACTTTGTTTTGTGATGCGCTCTTCCATAATCTGCGAATACGTGTTGGCTTTTAAGCCGTATATGATTTGGACATGACGCTCATCCAATATCACGATGCCATGTGCGCCATGATTTTTGAGTGCATTTTTATCTATGATGGACGTCGTTCTAAGGGTAAGACGCAGCCGAGTCGCGCATGCCCCAGTTTCTAGCAGGTTTTCTATCCCCCCAATGGCGTCAATGATCGTATCGACGTCTTGTTCGACATTGGGGTTGGTTTGAGTTAGGAAACTGAAAAACTGTTTCAGCACTGACTTAACTGTCATTTGAGGAGCCTTCAGTCGTCAGTTTTGAAATGGCTTCAACAATCGGTGCCGGCGAGAGTGTATGCGGTACCTTGGTGATTAACGTGCCATCCGGCTTCAAGAAGTAAAAGTAAGAGCTGTGATCAAGCGTGTATTTGAGCTCCGAGCCTTCCAATTCGGTTTTTCGGAAAATAACACCATAGTTGTGTGCCAAAGGTGTGGTTACATCAAGCGGTGCCGATAGGCCTTCAATCATTGGATGGAAGTAATGGGCATATTTCGCCGAGGCATCGGCCTCATCACGCTCTGGATCTAAAGAAATGAACATTGGGCGCAGTTGTGCTTTTTGCGCTTCATCGATTTGATTCAGGGCTCCTGCCAGCATAGCAAGCGAAGTTGGGCAAACATCTGGGCAGCGAGTAAAACCAAAATAGACGACTCGAATGCGAGGGTCATTCACATCGAAGATATTGACGGCTTGGTTATTTTCCCCAAACAATACCGTTTGTTGAGAGGTGGAACTATCCACTTGCTCTGGCTTCGTTTTCTGATTATCTAAATAGCTTTTTACGCCAAACCCGAGGGCGAAAGCAACTACGAGAAATAGGGACCAATTGCGGCTCATAACGATTCCTTATCTTTGCATTTTTATAGCAGGGTAAACGGTATTCTCTCCATCACTGAGTTCACCAACCCAGGTCATGGCGTCTTGAGTGCAAACCGGCAGAATGATGTCACCTTGATATTGACCGGGAGTGACTTGCTTCAGTAAAAACTTGGGTTCTCCCATCTCCATTTCTCTTCCTGAAAGGCTTAGGACGAGTTGCTCAGCATCGCTTGTGTGCCACTCAACATTCAGAGTAGTAGGGACCAAGGGTTGAGCAGTATCTGCGTTGAGCGTCATCGTAACATTCTCTTGAACGCACGAGGCAGTAGAGAGAACGCAATACTCATCTATCGGTTTGATCGGAGTGGATGAAGAAAAGCTTTTTAGTAAAGTTGGGGCATAAAATCCCGCAACCAGTGCGGCTGAAACAGCGGCGATTTGTAACACTTTCATTAAGGTTCAGCATTTATCACTTAACATTACCTGCATCGTAGCACAGAAGCGTCATTCGCCAACTCGTGGCCTAGATAAATTGTGCGTTGTGCCTCGATGCCAGAGATCAAAATAACCGCGCGGTGTAGGGGTTGTTGAATCAAGCCCATAAAGATTTTCAATTGCGATGATTTTCTCTTAGCCAACAAACAAAAACGAAGCCAATTGGCTCCGTTCTTGTTTGTTGATTCCGTATTGATTTGATACCGCAGTTACTTGTCTGAATCTGCAAATTTTTCGAGGCTCAAAACCAGCGCAATGGCAGCAAGCATCATCACAACGGCAAGCACTAACTGAGAAGGTTGTGATGTTACGTGTTCAAATTCAAATGGTGATAGGTTGTGCTGTAGCAAGGGCACTTGCTCACCCTTTGAATTGGTGCGCCAAGTGATGGTTTCTTTCCAAGGCCAAATCTTTGGTAACGTACCAATCATTAAGCCTGTCAAAAACATCAGAGTGAAATCGCGGAACTTGCGTAGTAACCACGACAATAGATGCGAAAAGGACAGCAAACCAATCACACAACCTGACAAAAACAGCGCCAATGTATCGACTTGGAAGCCTTTCACGGCGGCTAATACTGGCGCATACATCCCAATCAATAACAAGATAAAACTGCCAGAGATGCCCGGTAAGATCATCGCGCAAATCGCGATAGCACCAGCGAACAATGTGTTAATGGCCGTTGGTTCCATGTGCAGAGGTTTAAGCACGGTGATGCTGTAAGCAAACCCGACACCAACAAGTAGAGTCACAAAGCGGATAAGATCACGTTGTTCAACCTGACGAATAATGTGATAGACCGATACCAAAATCAGACCAAAGAAAAATGACCAAAGTGGGATGGGGTGTGTGTCAAGAAGCCAAGTGATCAACTTTGCTAGCGTAGCAATGCTGGTGAAAATACCGGCAAACAGAGCGATAAGGAAGAAACCGTTGATGTGATTAAAGGCGGCTTTAACCCCTTTTTTTCGCCAAATAGAGAAAAGTGATGGGTTAATGCGTCGAATGCTCTCAAGCAGCGTATCGTAAATGCCGGTGATAAACGCGATGGTGCCGCCTGATACGCCAGGAACAACATCTGCTGCGCCCATGGCGATTCCTTTGAAGAAAGTAATTAAGTAGTTCATTGCTCTAATGCTAAGTCGTTTCGATGGCACAGAGTATACAAACATTGCGACGAAAAAAGTATGAAATAGTGCTGTAGCTACTGGGTTTTATATCCAAGTAATTGCTTATTTTTGTTACAGGTTATGAGGTGATTCAAATACAACGATATCTTAATATTTGGTTTACATTATTGAGATGATTAACTGTACTATCAATGGCTACGTTTGTTGCATTATGCAAATGCAATTTGATAATTGGATTTGCGTTTTGCTATATTTTATATAGACAAATTAACGTAAGTGTTCACCAAGCCCCTATTGACAGAAAAAGTGTGACACTCAGCACTTGATCCATTCTTGGCTATTGAGTGATCATTCCAGTGCTTCATCCTGTTTGTTATGAGCAGAAAGAAAGCC
>NZ_JAMZAP010000054.1:0-1066 GCF_024181785.1 Vibrio sp. Y42_MX_L11 | reverse complement strand
TTTGACGTTAGCGACAGAAGAAGCACCGGCTAACTCCGTGCCAGCAGCCGCGGTAATACGGAGGGTGCGAGCGTTAATCGGAATTACTGGGCGTAAAGCGCATGCAGGTGGTTTGTTAAGTCAGATGTGAAAGCCCGGGGCTCAACCTCGGAATAGCATTTGAAACTGGCAGACTAGAGTACTGTAGAGGGGGGTAGAATTTCAGGTGTAGCGGTGAAATGCGTAGAGATCTGAAGGAATACCGGTGGCGAAGGCGGCCCCCTGGACAGATACTGACACTCAGATGCGAAAGCGTGGGGAGCAAACAGGATTAGATACCCTGGTAGTCCACGCCGTAAACGATGTCTACTTGGAGGTTGTGGCCTTGAGCCGTGGCTTTCGGAGCTAACGCGTTAAGTAGACCGCCTGGGGAGTACGGTCGCAAGATTAAAACTCAAATGAATTGACGGGGGCCCGCACAAGCGGTGGAGCATGTGGTTTAATTCGATGCAACGCGAAGAACCTTACCTACTCTTGACATCCAGAGAACTTTCCAGAGATGGATTGGTGCCTTCGGGAACTCTGAGACAGGTGCTGCATGGCTGTCGTCAGCTCGTGTTGTGAAATGTTGGGTTAAGTCCCGCAACGAGCGCAACCCTTATCCTTGTTTGCCAGCGAGTAATGTCGGGAACTCCAGGGAGACTGCCGGTGATAAACCGGAGGAAGGTGGGGACGACGTCAAGTCATCATGGCCCTTACGAGTAGGGCTACACACGTGCTACAATGGCGCATACAGAGGGCGGCCAACTTGCGAAAGTGAGCGAATCCCAAAAAGTGCGTCGTAGTCCGGATTGGAGTCTGCAACTCGACTCCATGAAGTCGGAATCGCTAGTAATCGTGGATCAGAATGCCACGGTGAATACGTTCCCGGGCCTTGTACACACCGCCCGTCACACCATGGGAGTGGGCTGCAAAAGAAGTAGGTAGTTTAACCTTCGGGGGGACGCTTACCACTTTGTGGTTCATGACTGGGGTGAAGTCGTAACAAGGTAGCGCTAGGGGAACCTGGCGCTGGATCACCTCCTTA
>NZ_JAMZAP010000053.1:0-1076 GCF_024181785.1 Vibrio sp. Y42_MX_L11 | reverse complement strand
AGAGCACACGCTAACCGACATTATCTTCTTAACGATTACAGCAGTGATTGCTGGTGCTGAAGGTTGGGAGGATATTGAAGATTTTGGTGAAGATAACTTGGATTGGCTTAGACAGTATGGTGATTTCAAACAAGGCATACCGGTACACGATACCATTGCCCGAGTTATCAATCTAATCTCCGCTAAGCAACTGCAACGATGCTTTACTGCGTGGATGAAAGACTGTCATGAAGCGACTGAGGGCGAAGTTATTGCTATCGATGGCAAAACTCTCAGAGGTACATACAACAAAGACAAGCGTTGTGGTGCAATCCATATGGTTAGTGCGTTTAGTTCAGCAAACCAAGTTGTACTAGGACAAGTTAAAACTGCAGATAAAAGCAATGAAATCAAAGCGATTCCTGAACTGCTTGAAATGCTTTCCTTGCGAGGTTGTTTAGTGACGATTGATGCTATGGGATGCCAGAAGGATATAGCTGAAAAGATAGTCATTCAAGATGCAGATTACCTCTTAGCGGTAAAAGGTAATCAAAAACGATTGGAGCAAGCGATTAGCCAAGAGTTTAATTCTAGTATGATTAATAGTTTTGAAGGTGATAAATACGTCACTCAAGAGAAAGGTCATGGTCGTACAGAAACACGTTTGAGTATGGTTGTTCACAATACAGATTTCTTAGGCGATATAGCGTTTGGTTGGGCCGAACTCTCCACAATTGGTATGGTCGTTTCAATTCGTCAAGAAGGTGATAAGCCAGCAGAAACAATGCAAGTCAAGCACTACATAAGCTCAGCAAAACTAACGGCTAAGGCTTTACTAGAGAGCACGCGAGCACATTGGAGCATTGAAAATCAGATGCACTGGCGATTAGATGTTGGTTTTAAAGAAGATGAATGTCGGATACGTCGAGAGCAAGCTGGTGAGAACTTAGCAGTTATAAGGCATATTGCTTTAAACCTGCTGACGGAAGAAACCAGCTTCAAAGCTGGGATCAAAAGAAAGCAGAAAAAAGCGAACCGTAGCAACAGCTACCTTTCGCAAGTCCTTGCAGGGCAAGGGGTTTCGTAATCTTTCCCTG
>NZ_JAMZAP010000052.1:0-1115 GCF_024181785.1 Vibrio sp. Y42_MX_L11 | reverse complement strand
ATACCATTCTAGCTAAAAATATGATCTAATTAAAGCTATTCAAATAGTAATACCGACATGCTCATGGATAGCCTTAAAAATACCGACTTCAAAGCTCTTGCCCGCAAACAAAAATCTGTTCAGATGAAAATGCGCTTGCTTGCCTTAGCCCATTTCCAGGAAGGGCATTCCAGAACTCAAATCGCCAAATTTCTTAAAGTCAGCCGTACTAGTGTTAATAAGTGGGTAAAAGCTTATCTCGATGAAGGCTTGGAGGGATTAAAAGAAAAGCCTCGTGATGGTCGACCCGCGTGGTTAACGCCAGAGCAACAGAAACAACTAGCACACTATATTGAAGAGAATGCGGCAAAACCTTCGGGCGGAAGATTAACTGGTGCAGACATACATCAGTATATTAAGCAGGAATTTGGTAAAAACTATCATCCAGACCATGTCTATACGGTATTGAAAAAGCTTGGCTTTTCGTGGATAACCTCCCGCTCTCGGCATCCAAAACAATCGCAGAAAGCACAAGACGATTTTAAAAAAATTCAAAATCGAAACGATCCTTAAGATCCCAGGGCATATGGCTCTAGAGTGTGTCGATGTCTGGTTTCAGGATGAAGCCAGATTTGGTCAGCAGAATACAACGACGAAACTCTGGGCCAGAAAAGGCTCTCGCCCCAGAGCAACCAAGCAGCAGCAGTTTGAATACGCGCATATCTTTGGCTCCGTATGCCCAAGCAGAGGGATAGGAGAAGCTATCGTTGTCCCTTATCTTGGCAAAGATGTCATGCAGCAACACCTTGCACAAATATCAGCAATAACAGAGCCAGAACGACATGCCGTTATTATTATGGATGGCGCAGGTTGGCACACAGACGATATTTCAGAACAATTTCACAATGTCAGTATCGTTAAACTCCCGCCATATTCACCAGAGCTGAACTCGATAGAGCAAGTCTGGAGTTGGATGAGGCAACATCACTTGGCTAACATCGCCTTTAAAAATTACGACGATATTGTCGATAAGGTTTGCTCAGCGTGGAATAGTTTTCTCTCCTGTTCAACACGGGTTGCAAGAACATGTATGAGAGATTGGATTGACCTGACCAGTTAAATAGCTAGAACGGTAT
>NZ_JAMZAP010000051.1:0-1345 GCF_024181785.1 Vibrio sp. Y42_MX_L11 | reverse complement strand
TACTATAAGGACTTCCTCCCGATGTCAATGGGTGCTCTGAACGCAATCACAATGAAGATTAAGATGCAGTACTATAAGCGGTCATACTGGAATATTCTGTTCCGGACCAAAATGAAAGACGCTCGCAAGAACCTCATACGCTAATCGGATATTTAACATCCTAACGTTTTCTCAGGCACCTCTTGCGGGGTCTTAACCCTTATCATATTTGCGTTGTCATCATTGGTGGTAAGAGATTTATTTAGGTTGAATAACAATTTTCGAATGATTCACCATAGTGAAGTATTGCCCAACAGTGTCGTGCATTTTTTGCAGCTAAAGCAATAGCGGCTCGCCAGTAACCACGGCGATCTTTGACATCACAGACCCACTTACTGAGCGGATCGTCTTTTCGTCCGGCGCTAGCCATCATTGAACGCGCCCCCTGCACAAGCAGACTACGAATATAGTTGTCACCAGCTTTAGTAATTCGCCCTAATTTTGGTTTCCCTCCGCTGCTGTATTGAGAAGGCGTTAAACCCAACCAGGCCGCCAATTGACGGCCATTACGAAACTCTTTTCCGTCAGAGATCGCTGATACTAGAGCACTGGCTGTCATAGGTCCAACCCCCTTTAGTTGCATCAATAGTCGGCATCGTTCATCTTGCTCTGCCGTCTCTTTAATCAGTCGGTCGAACTTTAAAAGCCTGCGCTCAATGTTGTCTATATGAAGAAATAATTCATCCATGCAAGTTGCGGCTAAGGTTGGAAGGTGAACCTTCATGCTCTCGAACTCGTTACGCAATCGCTCCGGTGATAAAGGAGCAATCACACCAAACTCAGCGAGCAAACCACGAATGCGGTTGCATACTGCCGTCCTTTCTTCATTTAGGCCCTGCCTAGCTCGGTGCAAACATTGAATCGATTGCTGCTCTTCTGACTTGATGCTAACAAATCGCATATGAGGACGTTGAACTGCTTCACAGATAGCTTGAGCATCAGCAGCATCATTTTTCCCTGCTTTGCCAGACAGTCGATAAGGAGAGACAAACTTAGGAGCGATGAGGCGAACTTCGTGGCCGACATTTTTGAATAGTCGGGCCCAAAAATGAGCGCTGCTACATGCTTCCATTCCAATCAGACACGGTGGCATATTGGCTACCGTTTCTAACAGCTTGGCCCGACTTACTTTGGGTTTGCATAAAATGGTATTGCCTTTGTGGTCAACACCATGCAATGCGAACACATTTTTTGCTAGGTCGATACCTAATACAGTCACAGCCATGTTGTTATCTCCGTATGAAATGGTGAATTTATCATCTCAGAACTAACGGCTGAGTGATAGGGAGGAAGTCCATTCCATACG
>NZ_JAMZAP010000050.1:0-1428 GCF_024181785.1 Vibrio sp. Y42_MX_L11 | reverse complement strand
CCTTAACGAAGCAAACGCACTGATTGAAGAGTTGTGGGAACAGTTGCGCCACCTTACCGATAAACAAGCTACTAACTCCAAAAATTCATCGAAACCACCTTCGTCTGACAACCCTAAGGACAAGCATGAGCGAAAAAAGATCAAAGCTCTAGTGGTTGCAATTCGAGAGGAGCTAAAGAAGGCCACACAGGGCATCAACGAAAACTCTCACGACTGAAAGCAACGGATGTAGTTATCGATGGTTTTCCTGAAGTGTGCCCTTGCTGTGCCCAGTCTGATATCGATGTTCAAGGTGGCCCTTACTACCGCCATCAGGTCTTCGATATTCCAAAACCCACTGTCGATATCACCGAATACCGTTTATTTTCAGGCCAATGTCGGCACTGTAAAGAAACCGTCAAGGCTCAAAAGCCTGACGATGCATCGCAAGGGATTATAGGGCCGAACTTATTAAGTTACATTGGAGTTCTTGCAGGGCAATATCACCTCAGTGTTCGGAAAATCCAATCTCTACTTAAAGAACAGCTTGGCACAACCTTTTCGGTCGGCGCGATTAGCGAAGCGCAAACGAAGGTCGCTTCAATGCTAACGCCATTGCATCAGGCGATAAAACAAGCGTTAAAGAAAGCGACTTTGATTCATGCTGACGAAACCTCTCATCACCGAAATGATGAAACGAGCCTTCGTTGGTGTTGGTTAGTGGCCAGTGATGACCTTGTCTATGAACAAATACTCTATTCACGCTCAACCTCCTCAGCAAAAAAGGTCATCGATGAAGACTATGCAGGCATTGTGGTTAGCGACCAATGCCCAAGCTATAACTGGATAGCCGCAGACCGTCATCAGTTATGTTGGGCACATGTGAAGCGCAATCTTCAGCAAATGGCGGATTATAGTGGCGGTGGCCACACCGCTTATATTGGCAAACATCTTTGTTTGCTGACGAACACCATTTTCCATACTCGGCATCGTTATGAGGAAGGTGAATTGGATTATTCACGGTACTTGCGGCGAATGCACAGGCTACAAAAATCGTTCGATCATTGGTTGAGCAAAGGGACAGGTGTGATGGTCAAGCGGTATAGAGGGCGATGCAAGTTACTGCTTAAACATAGAGAGAGCTTGTGGGTTTTCCTCAAGAAAACGTCAATCCCCTTAACCAATAATGAAGCTGAGCGATGTATTAGAGGTTTTGTCATTCAAAGGAAAATTAGCTTCGGAACGATCTCGGATGCAGGTGATAAATTCCGAAGTAGGATACATACCCTCATCGAAACCTGCAAAAAGCGTGACTTATCGGCAATGTCAGTGTTGAGTGAAATCATCACGGCTGTTGTGACGAAGAGACCGTACCCAAACGTTTTTGATCTATAAACTGCATATGTTTCTTCAGATCTGGTAAGTCAAGATACCTCGGTGAACGCTTAC